>JAGVVW010000040.1 GCA_018304635.1 Candidatus Aenigmatarchaeota archaeon | reverse complement strand
TTGATGAATGTGCCTGCGATGAAATATCATTTGCGTAAAACATTCAATGATAAAAAGTCTTTACCTAAAATGTTCCATTATTTAGTGAACTAACTATTAGTAAATCACGAATAACTAAAAGTTTAATTATTAGTAAACTATAGTTTATTAATATGGAAATAAAATTCAACACTCGCCTGCCACATACCAGTTAACATCTTGGACACTGCATGCTTCGCAGCCATTGCCATAGGTTTTATTATCCGAGCCGCATACAGGATCATACTGAGCTGTGCAGATTTCAGGCCGCTTTTCCAGGCATGCAACTGCGTTGTCAGGCACTGGAGCATTTGCAGTGCAGCCTGAAATAATTATGACAAACACAAATATCAGTACAAGTATAATCTTCATATGGCATCACTGATGATTTCATCATCATAAATAATGATAGAGATGCATTAGATGATTTAAATACATTAAAGTGTAGTGAAAATGTGATAAATGTGGACCTTTGTGAAATTAAAGTATCCAGACATTTTCGCAATACATGGCTAAGGGCTCACCACAAAATAACATATACACTATTTTGATAAAATAGAATAGTTCCATTGCGAATATGTATCATGTTTTTCAAGAGGAATTTTATTTATTTCTTCATCTGAGAATTTTCTTCCTTTCGTATATTGTTTTTTGTCAAGGCGCGCAAAGACTTTGAGACCATTTTTTGTTGTTGTATTTTTTATCAAGTCTACGACAACTTGATAATCAATGAGTGGCTTGCCTCTCCAATTCATACTGATAAAAGAAAATAGTCGATGCTCAATTTTGTTCCACTTGCTTGTGCCAGGCGGATAGTGGCATACAGTTATCCTGAGGTCACTATCAACAGCAAGCTTGTATAGAAAATATTTTCACCCAATGTTTTTGCTGCCATTGCTTCCTCCGCAATCTGCACATATAAGAAATTCTTTTGCTTCTGGGTAATGTTTCTTCCCAAGTTGTTTCCACCACTGCCTGATACTTTCAACAGCAAACTCTGCAGTGTCGCTGCTTATGCCAATATTGACAAAGCCTTTATTTAGAGCAACATCGTAAGCTCCGTAAGGCACTGCTTTTCCTTTTCCGAGACTTGGAAAATCATGGACATTAACTTCTTCCGGCTGTCCTTTCTTTGGTGTGCACCCCTAAAAGTGGACACATAGATAACGAATAAAAATGAGTCAAAAGTCTATGAATTAGGGGGTGTATAGATGGTAAAGAAAAGACAGTTCACAAGAGAATTCAAGTTGTCAATTCTCAAAGAACTTGAAATAAAGAAAATGTCTGAAGTTTGTAGGGAGCATAACCTGGCTTTTTCTACTGTAAGCGGATGGAAGAATGATTACAATGGGAATCCGAAAAGTGCGTTTAATGGCCATGGCAATTTATGGAAAGAAAATGCAAAAATTGCCAAATACGAGAGATTGGTTGGACAGCTGTACGCAGAGAACGACTTTTTAAAAAAAGTCTTAGAGAAGTTGAAACAAACTCTTGTAGAGGAAAGAAACGTAAAGAGGTGTTACACAGAATGATAAGGGAGAGTAATTTGCCTGTAAAAAATACATGCACAGCGGTCGGCATGAGCAGAAGCAACTACTACAAATACGGGAAACAGGTGAACGTGTGTGACACCGAGCTGCCTTTGCTGAATGAGATAGAAAACATAACACTCGATTTTCCCGGATACGGATACAGGCAAGTGACAAAACAGTTACATAGACAGGGAAAAAACGTGAATCACAAAAAAGTCCTTAGAATCATGCGAGAGGCTAATTTAACGCACAAAAAGAAAAAGTTCAAATTGGTTACAACAAACTCGGACCACGATTTTCCGATATACAAGAATCTTGTGAAAAATATCACTGTAACACACCCCAACCAAGTTTGGGTTTCAGACATTACCTACATCAGGCTTATCAATGATTATGTTTATCTTGCAGTCATTGTCGATCTGTTCAGCAGGAAATGCATTGGATGGGATATCAGCAGAAACATAGACACGACATTGGCTATAAGTGTTCTTGACATGGCAATCAATACGAGACAGCATCTTGGCTTTAATGATCTCATCCATCATTCAGATCAGGGTATGCAATATGCATCGCATGAATATGTAAATCAGCTTGAGGAATTAGGAATCAGAATAAGCATGTCGCGCAGGGGCAATCCCTATGACAACGCTTTTGCTGAAAGCTTTATCAAAACCTTAAAAGCCGAGGAAGTTTATATAAAAGAATATAGAACATTTGGAGAAGCATATAGGAACATAAAAGAGTTTATTGAATTGGTTTATAATAAGAAAAGGCTTCATTCATCTATTGGCTATTTGCCACCGGATGAATTCGAGGCTCTGAAAACTTCGTTAACTTAGTGTCTCAAAACAGGGGTGCACACCAGTTTAGCTGTCCGATAAACTCCATAAAGCATGTTTTCTTTCATCGTATAAAGCTGCTCCAAAGAAAAGCCCTTTGTGTGATTAAGCATAGATTTACCTACAGGAACAAAAGCTTTGTTCATTGACAATTTCTCTGAACATATTTCTACTGACAATTCTTCGCAGGCAGCGTACATCAGCAGAGAGCTATAATCTTCTGACACATAGCTAGAAGTTGGTCCTATGCGAAATTGGTGTAAGGTTCTATGTATTTTCTAACAAATTTGGCAAACTTCGTACCTGTATCATCAAGAAATTGGGCTTTAAGTTTTCGTTTAGCATAATTCTTCATGTGGGTAACCTCCTGAGTGTTTATCTCAATAAACTTACGGGTGGTTCCCATATTTTAATTTTTGGTGATTCTCTCTAAGATTAGCATGATGAAGGTTTTCTTTGCCCAATTTTCATTGGAGGCAAAGAAAGCTGAGTGTAGTTTGAGATGTAAAATCATATAAAAGATTCATTGTAATTCCTTTGGAATTACATGTGTCGTAAACATTTCATGTTTACAACATTTACGAAATCCTGATGGATTTCGAGATGCTCAAAGAACCTCTGGTTCTTTGGCGCATCGGAAAGTAAAGCTTTCCGAATGTTTCGGAAATTGGAAATTGGTCAGAATTTCCAAAATTTCAGGCTCTCCATCAAGTACGAAGACGCATCTATAAAAATCTATCAAATGCGTCATGGTTTTCGTAAGACGCACCTATAAAAATTTTCCAAATGCGTCATGGTTCGTTGGAAGCTGAAAAATCATACTAGAATTGAGGAGAATCATTTTTGGTTTCAGAAATAATCTATTTAAGTTTTCCATCTACTGAGAATTAGAGCGGACTAGCTAAACACATACCGTTTTATTGATAAAATCTATTATCTTATTGGGTTTTGTTTTCATAAAACTCAGAGTAGGCGGGGGATATATATATCCCTTGCTATACTACTCTAAACACTTTCGGAGATACTGTAATTTGCTTTTCATTTGTTCATTGTTGTTTCATTTCTAAACCAGTCCACGGTTAGTTTGAGTCCCTCATCTAAACCGACTGTGGGTTCCCATTTAATAAGTTTTCTAGCACGTGAAATATCCGGTGCTCTTGTGAAAACACCCGTGGGTTCGGATATATCAAATGAAAGGTTTGTGTCATGACCTGTAATTTTTAATATTTTTAGAGCCAAATCTTTTATTTTTATTCTTTCCATGGCCCCAATGTTAATAGGTATCGCATTGGATGTGTTTTCAACTGCATTAATCATACCTTTAACAGCATCAGTCACATAAAGAAAACTTCTGCTTTGTTCACCAGTTCCCCATACATGAAATGGAGATTCTTTGTAAACAGCACGCCGTATTAAGCTTGGTATTACATGAGATTTGTCTAATTCAAAATTTTCTCTAGGTCCATAGACATTGAATGGTCTGACTATAGAAACTTTTAAACCAGATTCTTTATGATATGTTTGACCTAAAAATTCACCATATACTTTTCCCCATCCATAGAGGCTTTCTGGTTTTGCACCAAAGATAAAAGCATCTTCTTCTCTTAACGAATAATCACCATAATTCTCTGTTTGTAAAAACGTAGGATAGGCACAAGCTGTAGAAACATACAGCATTTTTTCTATGTTATATTTTATACAAGAATCGTAAACATTTTTATCAATTAATGGTATAACCGATGAAAGTAATTGATTGTTTAACATCAATTTTACACCACCTATAGGACATGCTAAATGGAATACAATTTCATTATCAACGAAATAGTTTTTAGTAGTTGTATTAGTTAAATTTGCTTGTATAAAATTAATTTTATTTGATACTTTTTTCAGATTTTCATATCGTCCTCTACTGAGATCATCTATAATTGTAACACTGGCACCTAAATTTACTAAACTTTCAACGAGATGAGATCCTATGAATCCACTCCCACCTGTTACAAGAACACGTTTTTGATCCCACATATTTACATTTAATTAGATGTAAAATTATTTAAGTTTGAAAAAAATGTGCAATAATACAAGTTTTAAAATTTCAATTTCTTAAACGCTGTTCTTGTACTATCGTAAGTAACATTTTTGGTAAAGTTTTCTTTGTTAAAGAATTCAAATCCTAGAATTTCCGTGGTATCGACTTTTATATCATCATTTTTACCAAAGAAATGGACAAGAAACAGTTCAACATTCTGTCTTCTATATCCCAATTTTACTTTAACTTCATCTGAAAATTCGAAGCTAAATTTTAGATTTAATTTTTTAATTTTATCAAATTTGTCAGTTCCTAATTCTTCCTTTAATTCTCTTTTAAGAGCGTCAATATGTTTTTCACCCCTTTCTACACCACCTTTCATTATGTCCCAATATATTTCACCTTCACCCTGTGTTTTAAGAAGAAGGAATTCTCCATTTTTGTTTACAACAAAAGCTCCTACGGATTTTCTTATTTTCATAATTATTAAATAGATCATTAATTATATAAATATTATATAAATTCATCGAAGTATTTAGTATTAAATAATTTACTTTTTTATTTTAGAATATATGGCATCCAAAGTGTCAAAAATAACTTTTGGGATACTGAAACCAGACTGTATTCTTAGAAACCTAGAAGATCAACTTTTCGGAGAAATGACCATTCGTGATTTTAAAATAATTAAAAGAAAAAGAAAAGTATTTGACGAAAAAGATGTGTATTTTCTTTACGGACATTGTAAAGACGAAGATTTTTTTCACGGATTGTTAAAATATATGTGTCACGACAGTTCTGTTGTTTTTATAGCAGGTCTTTTTGATGGTAGAGATGCTATAGATGAAATGAATGAATTAGTAGGATATTATGTTCCTTCAGTAGCTGCTGAGGGAAGCCTAAGGAAAAAATATGCTATTCCTGATTTTCTACCTTATAATGTTATACAAACACTAATACATTCTTCTTCAGATAAAGAAACTGCCAGAAGAGAAACCAAATACTTTTTTCCAGTGTTTTATTCTATATATAAAGTAATAGGATATTTATAATTTTCCATACAAACTATTTTTAATCCATTCAATATTTTTCTTATCATTCATAATTTTAATAAAATTAGAATACCATACCGCATTTTTTATTCTATCATTTTCATTAAAATCAATATCACGACCAACTATAGATAAAACCTGCAAACACTGTAAATTCAATAAATTAATGAGTCTATTCAAAAAATCTTTTCTAAAAATATTTTTCTGTATTTCAGAATATTTTTGAAGTAAGATTAAAAAATCTTCAATGTTTGTCATCATTTCTGAAACGTCATCCGATAAAACTTTTTTGTCAGTATAATCTTCTATCAATATTGATGCTAGATCAAATGCATGATCACCCATGACTATATCATCAAAGTCCACGATACCTGTGATTTTATTATTGCGTATTATAAAGTTGTCAATTCTCAGATCTGTATGAATTAATTCGGGATTTGAGAAGTGTGTATAATATTTTTTATATTTAGATATTTCCTCAAAAATAATTTTCATATACGGTAATAATATTTTTCTCCATTCATCATGAGGACTATAATTACATATCTTATAGAATCTGAATTTGTTATCATACGAATCAATTAAATTAAAATGAGTAAAATTAGTATAAGGTATTTTAATTTGCATAAACGTTTTATGTAATATACCTATTTTTTCTCCTAAAAATGAGGAAAATTTATGTAATTCTCGTGTTTTGTCACCCGAAGATACTTCTCTACTTTCTATAAAGTCGAACATAGTAATTATATGGTCTTTTATTCTCACAGCAAAGCTACCGTTCTGTGTCATTATTAGTCGAGGTATTTCAAATGGTAACTCAAAAGATTTTAATTTATTCAATACATAAATTTCAAACCATAAATGGTTAATTCTGTAAAGTGGGGATAATCTTATTATATATTTTTTATCATGTTCAGAATTTGAGAGATAGTTTTTATTGGTGTAACTTTTTTGAATTTTGGTTATAGATAAGGTTTTAATATTATATGATTCTAACACAATTTCCTTCAAGGTTCCGTATAGATCGTTCATAAAATCAGTTTAAATTATAGATTTATATTTCTTTGTTTTATAAATATATATATGGAAATAGATCCAAAGATTCTGCAAAATATTTACAAACATGAATGTTGGGAATTCGAAGAAAAAATTGATATAGGAATAATTCTAGAACAAAGTTGGATGTTTAATGAACTTATCAAAAAATTTAAAAATGGTAAATTATTGTATTGTTTTTCAATAGATAAAGATATCTATCTTCTCGAAAAAAATGGTAAAAAATATTTATTTGTACATTCCAATGGTGCATCTATTGTTGCATGCAGAATAGAAGAGATGGTAAAATGGGGGTCGAAAAAGATATATAGAATTGGAACGTGTGGCTCTTTACAAAAAAATATAAACGTAGGAGATATAGTATTATCATTTGCTGCTATAAAAGATGAAGGGACTTCTAAACAATATTTATCTACAGAATTTCCTTCTGTGATAAATTATCCTAATTTATTCGTAGAACTTGAAAAAAAACTAAGAAATAACGGATTGTATATACACACCGGTTTAACTTGGACAACAGACGGTAGATTCGTTGAATCCAATCAAAAAATCCTGTTTTTTTCTGAACAAAATGTAAAAAGTGTGGATATGGAAACATCTGCTTTTCTCACTGTATGTTGGTATAAAAAAGTACCTGGTTTGAGTTTGAGTGTAGTTACGGATAAACCTATAATGGATATAGATAAAGAATTCAAAGGTGAGATACAAAATCTTTCGGAGATAAAAGAAATTACATGTAAACATTTAGTAGATATAATAAACACAATAATTAATATAGAAATTATATAGCTCGAGAGCTGGTACATATGAGTAAATCTGATGTAGCTATCCTTCCTTTCAGAAATAACAAAGTTAATGATTTTGAAATAGTTGAAAGAAAAGGCATTGGTCATCCAGATACACTATCAGATGCTCTAGCAGAAGAACTCTCCAGAGTTTATTCGAATTATACGTTATCAAAATTCGGGGTCATATTACATCATAATTTTGACAAAGTAGGATTGTGTGGAGGCGAATCTTTTGTTAAATTTGGAGGCGGTCACCTAATAAAACCGATACGTATATTAATAAATGGAAGAGCTTCTATATCCTTTGGTGATCAAAATATACCTATTAAAGAATTACTTGAAACCACAGCATGTAATTTTTTAACCGGGCATTTTCCTAATATCGATAAAGAGAAAGATATCGATATTTTTTATAATATATCCACATCATCTAGTCCAGGAAAAGTTAATGTAAATGGTCAAGAAGCTGATGTAAGAAAATATATGTTTAAACCGCGCGGTATTTATGATCTAAAAGAATTGACATATTTAGGATCTAATGACACTTCTATTGGTGCATCATATGCTCCATTTAGCGCAACTGAAAGAATTGTTTTAGAAATTGAAAATCAACTCAATTCAACTGAATTCAAGAGAAAACAGCCATTTATAGGAAGTGACATAAAAATACTGGCATGTAGAATCAAAAAAAATTTAGAAATTACTGCCTGCATACCCCAAATTGCATCATTTGTTAGTGATATACAAAATTACTCTAAAAATAAAGAAAAGATTAGAGAAGAAATCTTAAGAATAATTGATAAATTAAATTCAGAAGATTTGGATATAACTTTATATATCAATACAAAAGACAGGATGGAAATAAATGATATTTATTTAACTGCAATAGGGTCTGCCATAGAGAGTGGTGATGAAGGGCTAGTGGGAAGAGGAAATCGGGTCAACGGTCTTATTACTCCATGTAGACCAATGGTTATGGAAGGTGCTTGTGGTAAAAATCCTGTGTATCATGTAGGTAAGCTGTACAACATAGCTGCTCGTCAGATTGCACAAAAAATATATGAATTTACTGGAAATATGAATGAAGTATATCTAGCGAGCCAAAATGGTCATCTTTTAATTGAGCCTTGGCATATCGTAGTTATGATTGAAAGTTGTACGGAAGGGCAATATAGAGATATTTCTGAAATAATTAATGAAGAATTAATAAAGATACCTAAAATAAAGGAGTCATTATTGAAGGGAAAGATTTCTTTATTTTAAGTAAAATATAATTTTCAAAGAGGTAAATTCACATGGACTATCGATTAACAGGTAATTATAAATTCATGAATATAGCGATAGAAGGGGATTGCTAAAATACCGAGTGTGTAACAATTTTTGCTGAAACGTCCTTACAGGTATTTTGATACCCGTTCTCCATAATGCACCACCAACTGGTTCATGATTTGCGACCAGTCCC
>JAGVVW010000025.1 GCA_018304635.1 Candidatus Aenigmatarchaeota archaeon | reverse complement strand
TACCAAAAACCCTGGGGAAACATATTACAGCCTTTTTGGAGATTTATGTTTATGAAATTTGCATTTATTATCTACCAAAAACCCTGGGGAAACATATTATTTCTTATGCACCCTTTTGTGTATAGCCAGTCCGCGTGAATTGTTAAACATCTTTCCGCAGTCAGGGCATTTATTTTCCTGAGCTCTCTTACTGGATTCGCGACTTTCTTTCTGAATTTTTTTGAGCTTTTTCTTGTCAACCCAGTCTTTTTTTGTCGGGCATTCAATGTCAACACAGCTCCTGAATGGCCGTTTGCCTGGAATATGAATCTGAATTATTGGAGTTTTGCATTTATCACACGTCTTGCCTATAGCTTCAATACGACCCATTGGCGGAAGCGGAGAACCGAATCTGCATCCATCTTTATAACCGCTGCAACCGACAAATCTTTTTCCAGTGCGCCATGATTTATGAACTTTTAATGTACCATTGCACTTCGGGCATGTTCCAATAACACTTTGTTTTTCCTGGGTATCAATAAGAGCTTTTGTCAATTCCTGGCCGATTTTATTTTCTTTTTTCTTAAATTCTTCTGAAATCTTTTCAATAACTTTTTTTGCATCTTCCAGAACTTCTTCACTTTTTTTCTTGTTTTTCAAAATCATGTCTGTGTTTTCTTCAAATTGTCTTGTCAAACGTTCTGAAACAATTTCTGAGACATTTTTTTCAAGTATATCAGAAATATTCATACCCAGATCAGTTACTTCTATGCTTTTTCCAACGAGATAGCCGCGGTTATATAATGTCTGAAGTATCTGGCTCCTAGTGGCTTTTGTGCCAAGACCCTTTTCCTCCATGTCTTTGAGTACTGAACCCTGTGAATATCTTGCGGGCGGCTGGGTTTCCTTGTCGAATATTTCAGATTTTTTAATTTTGATTTCATCGCCTTTCTCTATTTTAGGCAGCAATATTTCTTCGCGCTGGCTATATTTGCCAAATAGCTGTGTCCATCCGGATTCAATTGTTCTTTTCCCGAATAAAAAAAAGATAACGCCATTGGCATCTATTTTAATTTTTAGTGACTCACGTTTTGCAACACTACCGAATGTAGCCATGAATCTTCTTACAATCAAATCGTAAACTCTTTGCTGCTGGTCACCAAGCCTCTTTGGCGTCTGGAATGTAGGATAAACAGCTGGGTGTGCAGGATCAGTTCTTTTTCCTTGAACAGGTTTTAATTCATTCTGTGCTAAAAGAAAATTTGCATCCTTTTGATAGCCTGGTAATTTTGACAGCGCCTGTAAAATCCTTTTATAGCCAATGTTAGCAGGCAATTGCTGCGATGCTGTTCTTGGATAAGAAATATAACCAGACTGATATAAGTTTTCAGCTATATTCAAGCCCTGCTGGGGTGTATAACCAAAATATCTTGAAATATCTGCAAGCAAAGCAGTTGTATTATAAGGAACAGGCGGCTGCTGGTTATATATTTTGATTGTTATATCCTTAACTATTCCGGATTTCACATCAGCTTTTTTCCTCAGACTTTCAGCTTCTTTCTTATTCCACAATTTATCCTTTTCATAATCAGCTTCAAACTCCTGCTGCCCAATTTTAAGCTTTAATTTAAGCTCCCAAAACGGCTTTGACTTAAATGCACGAATTTTTTTTTCATGTTTTGCGAGCATATGCAAAACAGGACCCTGAACACGGCCTGTTGATAAAATTTTAAATCGTTGCGAAGCGTTCTTAATTGATAATGTCAATGCTCGCGTAAAGTTTATTCCAAAATACCAGTCAAGCATATGTCGGGTAATTCCTGCCTCAATTAATTTTTTATCCAACTTTATTGGATGCTCAAAAGAATCTATAAGCTCTTCATGGGTCATGGTCGAGAATTTCATTCTTTGCGCATTTTTCATTCCGCATATAAATTTCAGGATATTATAACCTATAACTTCGCCTTCGTCATCATAGTCAGTAGCAATAATAACATCTTTCGCATCCTTGGTAGCATTTGTAAGATTTTCATAATAAATTCTTGAGAATTCAGCTGTTTTCGAAGCTTCAAAACTCGGTATCCACTTTACGTCAAAAACAGGATATGTCCAGCCTTTTGAAGCCTGCTTCAGTGCAAATAAATGTCCGACAGCCGGTGCTACGACATATTTTTCATTACCTTTCATAAATTCATACCAAAATGCACGGTCCCCGAATTTTTTCAGTGTTCCTGAATCAGCCAGTGCCTCAGAAACAGCTCTGGATGCTGATGGCTTTTCCGTAATAATCAAAACATGCGACATATAAGATTGTTAATATAGCTTATGTTTTAAATAGTTTCGATGCAGAAAATCTGATATAAAAAAGTATTTTGATTTTATTTATCATATGTCAAGCAAAAGGAGTTTCTGTAAATATGGAAGCAATACAAAAATGTCAAGATCTCATGCTAGGCATTGCTGTAGGAGACGCGTTTGGTGCTGGATATGAGAATTTATCACGAAGCCAAGTAAAAGAACGCCTTAATTATAACCCAATACGATAACTATCCATTCAATTCTGGTCATAAGGCAGGGCATTATACAGATGATATTCAAATGTCCATTGCTGTTGCAAAAACATTGTATGCTATGCATTTTGACGAAATGAACCTTGCAGATTCGTTTTTACAGGAATATAATACAAATTTTAATGCATCTAAAGTTCTCATGGAAAACGACTATAAAATACTCGCTGTAGTTGTACCTGTTGAATCAACGCAATATAATGCTAAAGAAAAACTAGAGAGTATAGGAGTTCCTCTAATAAGTCATACTAGGCATGGCTTCTAAGAAGTTGAAATCTTCTTAAACCCAGTATATTTCTGCAGAACCTTTGGAATTTTAACTGACCCATCCTCCTGCTGGAAATTCTCAAGTATTGCTATCATTGCACGATTTGTTGCAATCAATGTGCTGTTGAGCGTGTGCACCATATTTATTGGAGCCTGGCCTTCTTTTTCTATAAAATGAATATTCATTCTTCTTGACTGATAATCAGTGCAATTCGAACATGAAACAACTTCGCGATATTTGTCCTGACCTGGGAGCCATGCTTCAATATCATATTTTTTGGAAGCAACCATTCCCATGTCACCTGTGCAAATATTCACAATCCTGTATGAAATTTCCAGAGACTGCCAGAATTCTTCGGAATTTTTCAAAAGCTCCTGATGAATTTTTTCAGACTGTTCCGGTTTGCAGAATGAAAACTGCTCAATTTTATGGAATTTATGTACGCGGAAAATTCCCTTTGTATCACGGCCATGTGAACCTGCTTCTGTCCTGAAGCATGGACTGAATCCTGCATAAAGCAAAGGTAGATTTTTTGAAAATAAAACATCATCCATATGAAGGCTGGCTAAAGTTATTTCACTTGTTCCAATAAGATATAGATCCTCACCGTCAATTTTATAAACATCTTCCTCTCCAATAGGCATAAATCCCGTTCCAATGACTGATCTCTTTCTGACCATCAACGGTGTAGTAAATATTTTGAATTTTTTTCTGATTAGAAAATCCAGACCGTACCGCAATAATGCAAAATCAAGAATAACCAGTTCATTCTTAAGATAATACTCACGTGCCTGTGAAATCTTACTGGCTTTGTCAAGTTCAATCAGTCCCAGTTTTTCGCAGATATCAATATGATCTTTAGGCTTGAAATTAAATTTAGGCTTGTCACCCCATGTTCTTGTTGTTTTGTTTTCAGAATCATCAGCACCTACAGGCACTGAAACATCAAGAAGATTTGGCAACCTTAAAAGTATCCATTCAATTTTTTCCTTGAGTTTGTTTGTCTGTTCCTCTTCGCTCTGAACTGATTTGCTCACGTGCTTCATTCTATCTAATAAATCATCAATCTGTTTTCCTGCACTCTCGCTCTTTTTTTGTTTCAAGTTTGAAATTTTTTCAGCTATTTCATTTTTCTCTTTGCGCAAAACTTGAAGCTTTTTGATATTATCACGCCATTTTTTATCAGCATCCAGCAGTTCATTGAGCATTTCAAGATATTGTTTATCCCCGCGGCGCTTCAGATTTTCTTCAACCAGTTCAGGATTTTCGCGGATAAATTTTATGTCAAGCATGAAATATAGTTTAATTTCCAACTTTAAAAGTTTTTGATTGTGGAATGTAAAATTTATAAACCCGTCAGCCTTATTCTATTCATGCCTGGCTTATTTTCCATGATTCGCCTGAATACCATAACACTTGCCGGAATAGCTGTTCTTGTAGGCTGGCTATTAGCAGGTATATTCAATCCTGTTTTACTAGTTATGGGAATTATTTCTGCACTGCTTATAGCAGGTGCAGGCAATATTATCAATGATTATTTTGATGTTGAAACAGACAAGATTAACAGACCGAAACGTGCAATACCATCTGGTCATGTTAGAAGAAATTTAGCACTTAAATTTTATCTAGCCCTGACAATCATGGGGTGGGTTATCAGCTATTTTGTAAGCTTCGGTTTCTTCTTAATAGCCAGTGTCAATATAGTAATTTCTTTTTTGTATTCATGGAAACTGAAACCTGTCGCATTAGTTGGCAATGCTGCTGTCAGCTATCTGAGTGCTTCTTCGTTTTTAGCAGGCAGTTTAATAGCACTAACATTTACTGAAGCTGTTAAAACACCAATACTCATCTTGGCGATTATAGGATTTCTTGGCACAATGGCCAGAGAAATTATGAAAGACGTGGAAGATGTAAAAGGCGACAAGAAGTCAGGTGCCAGAACTTTCCCAATAATTTTTAGCGAGATAAAAGCCAAAATTTTATCTTACATGTTTCTGGCAGCTGGAATTCTGATACTTGCATTAAATATTTCAAGTATTACATATCTTGTCGGAACAATTATTGCTGGCGCAGTTTCACTATATGCTATCTGCCTTTACAATAATCCGGGAAAATCGCAGAGAATCATGAAGGTTGTAATGTACATTATCATTATTACGTTTTTGCTGACCATCATCCTATAAATATTATAATTTTTTTCGCAAACGCACGACCTTTAAAAACTTTGGTGAATTTTTATAATTATGGATCTGGAAATAAATAAAGTTGTCAATGAATTGAAAAAGCATCGGAAAATAGCAGCGATAATACTTTTTGGTTCTTTTGCAAGAGGAAAAGAAAAACCTCTTTCTGACATAGACATAGCTGTTATAACCAAAAACCCCGATAAGGATATGGAAGCAGAAATATCAAGCTTTTCCTTAAATATTTTTGATATAGTGAATTTTCACAGGCTGCCGTTGTATATACAGTTTGAAGTTTTAAAATACGGAAAACCTCTTTTTGTAAGAGACGAAGAGTATTTTTCAGAAATAAAAAGAGAAGTAGTAAAAGAGCATTTGGAAATGTCGCATTTGTATGAAAGAATTAACAGGACGGTATTGTCATGAGACTGGTTTCAATAATGGAAATGGCAGGTCTTCTGGATTGTCTGGATGAGCTAATTAAAAACGCCAAGAAAAGAATGTATCAGGCACAAAAATTCAAAGACCGAAGCCAAAATTAGAGGTGACATTTATTCCATGCGAGAAATGCAACGGAAATAAGTCCAGGAAGACGAACTCAGGATACAAAAATATCAGGGGCTTTTTATTACCCGAACTGGATTCTTCAAATCTGTAAGTTCTGTGACATGCATCGAGACTCTTTCTAATTTCAATATATTGCAGAATCTTTTTAAAGATAATTACAACATTAAGAATATGGTAGTTAAAATTGATAAAAAGAAATGCATCTCATGCGCTGGCTGCGTAGCAGTATGCCCTGTTCAGGCGCTGGAGCTAAAAGATAAATATCCTGTTTGTGATGAAAAATGCATAAATTGCCTATCATGCATAAAGTTTTGCCCGGTAGCTGCCATTAATTTGGTGAAGGGAAGATAATACAAAAAGAAAAACCATGACGCACCTATGAAATCTATAAAAGTGCGTCTTTCGTTTGAGGTGTCTTGTGTATGAGGATAAAAAACCAATACGATGTCATTGTTGTTGGATGCGGGCCAGCTGGTTCATCCACTGCAAAATCCTGCGCTGAGCAGGGACTGGATGTTCTGGTATTGGATAGAAATCTGGAAATAGGAACTCCAGTCCGTTGCGGTGAAGGTATAAGTGATAATTCTGTTAAGGAACTGAGATTAAAAATTCCCAGTAGCTGCATTGCCCAGAAAATTTACGGTGCTGTTGCCTATTCTCCATCTGAAAAAAGTGTCCATATAAAATTTCCCGGAACAAAAGGCTATATCATCGAAAGAAAAATGTTTGACAAATGGCTTGCGAAACAATCTTCATTAGCAGGTGCGACAATTATAGCGCATTCAAATGTTGTTGATATTATAAAAAAAGGTGATTATGTCGCGGGTGTGAAAGCAGAAATTCTTGGCGAACAGAACAGAGAAATAAGTTCCAGTATAGTTGTTGCAGCTGATGGTGTTGAATCACTTGTTTTAAGAAAATCAGGAATAAAATCAGAAAAAAAACCTTTGTTAGTTGATTCGGGTTACCAGTATGAAATGGAGAATATAAAGCTTAAGCATCCTTCTTTGATTGAACTGTATTTTGGAAATAAAATAGCAAAACGTGGATATGTGTGGGTGTTTCCTAAAAGCAAAACATCAGCTAATGTTGGAATTGGCATAGCAGGCGCATCGGAAAGATCAGCCAAAGCTTATCTGGACGAATGGATCGCAAAGCATGAAATGTTTGAAAATGCAAGTATAATTGAAGTCAATGGCGGTTGCATTCCTGTCGGTGGATTAATGAAAAATATGACAGGCAACGGAATAATAGGAATTGGCGATGCTGTAAATCAGGTCAATCCTATTCATGGAGGTGGAATCGCAGAATCAATTAAAGCATCACGGATTGCCGGCCCGATTATTGCATCTGCAATAAAAAAAGGCGATGTTTCAGGAAAATTCCTTGCTCGCTACGATAGAGAGTGGTGGGATAAATACGGAAACAAACTGAAAAATGTTGAAAAGGTACGTGAATACTTTGAAAAACTGACCGATGATCAATTGGAAGATCTTGCTGATATTCTTTCTGGTGATATTCTTGTGGAGTTGTCCCATGGAAAAAGCCTTGCAAAATTAATACAGCTTTATGCAAGGTTTAAGGCAAAAGGTATTAAACGAAAATTGTTTGGGAAGTGAAATACAGTAACAACCAGATGTTTCTTTTTCCGTACAGGCTTTTTCTTTACAAAGAAAAAGGGTGTATGCAAGGTTTAAGGCAAAAGGTATTAAACGAAAATTAACATGGAAAAACATTGTGCCTAAAAAGCCTGCATCATCGTCAAGACCACAGACGCCGTTCTGAAATTCTTTAAAACATAACGTAACTATTTAGCTGATTCATGAACTCCAATTCTATACTGTAGTATCGAAATCTTAATCCTATAGTTTGTGTATTCTTATTCATGCATGAAAATTGTGTTTCGCGCGAAGAATTTGATCGTGTTGTTGCCGAGCTTAAGAAAGAGAATGAAGAATTGAAATCCAAGATTGCCCGTTATGAAAACGCTCACACACCGCCGTCATTGCGTATCAATCGTTATCCGAAACCAGAGCGTTCTGGCAAGCCTTTGGGAAAACCCAAAGGAAGTCCGGGTGGAACAAAAATTCTTGGCCAACCCGATGAAGTAATTGATGTTACAAAAGAACATTGTAAACGATGTGGGACAAAATTAGGCGATCCTGTTGGTTATGATGTCAAACGCGTTCTTGAGCTTCCAAAACCACAGAAAGCTAAAATCATTGAATACAGAAAAGCAGAATATGGCAAATGTTTATGTTGTGGTGTAGTAAATGTTGCATCACATCCTAACTGCCCAACGAAAGGCGACATGAGTCCAACTATGCTTTCAATGATTCAAGACCTTCGTATTACTGAACGGCTTTCAATTGGTCTTACACAACGCTTTTTAAAAGAACGTCTAGGTGCAAATATTTCTCAGAGTGCAATTGTATCGCTTACACGAAGAACTGCAAAATTTCTGAAACTCAGACATTTTGAATTGTTTCAAACAATACGTTCATCACCTGTAGTTTATGTCGACGAAACAGGTTTTTATGTTAACGGCAAACGTATATGGTTGTGGATATTCACTAATGGAAAAGACGTTCTTGTTGTTATTAAAAACTCGAGAGGAAGTTGTGTTATTAAAAGTATTCTTGGTAGAACATTCAGAGGTGTTGTCGTTAGCGATTGTTTTTCAGCGTATCATCGTTACCAAAATCGTTTCAATATAAAATTTCAGAAATGCTGGGCTCATATATTACGTGAAGCACGCTTATGTGCAGAGCAAACTGAAATTGGGAAAAGTGTGTACGATGAAATGAAACGCATATTTGATGAAACCAAGTCATTCCTATCTTCTAATCCTACGATCGAGGTCCGACAGGAAAAATATAAACAACTTATAGAATGGCTAGACCTATTTGTTTCGCAATCAATTGGAGAGAAGCGTGTGCAAAATATATTGAAACGTTTGGGTCGTTACAGAGAATCATGGTTTACGTATGTCATAATAAATGGTGTTGAACCGACTAACAATATTGTAGAAAGGGCCTTGAGACAACAGGTAATACTGCGAAAACTTCGTGGAAGTTTTCGTTCTGAAGAATCCGTACATGATCATGAAACTCTGAGTTCTTTATTTGCAACATGGAACAATCATGGATTTGACCCAACAGAACAACTTGAAAAAGAGCTCTGTAGAATTTTTGAGCAAGGAATTGGAGCTAAATAGTTACAACATAACAAAGCATTATGTATTTTGTCTCAAAGCCGTAGTTATTTGAGCTTTAAATAGTTAAGTGTATACTAAAAGAATATGACTACTAAAGCGTTTACAAAAGAAGGGCTTGTGGAAGCACTGTTTGATTTAGATATAGCTGATTCTATTGTTAGAACTGTAGATGACCAAGTAGCGAATTCTGTTTTATATAAACAAAAACTTCTTGGGGCTGATCCGGGAACTGCTTATTGGGTATTCAGAGATGCGGGAGATAATGAAGGATTGGATGCTGCACGAAAGAGGTTTATTGAAACTGATCCGAGAACTGCTTATTGGGCATTCAGAGATGCGGGAGATAATGAAGGATTGGATATTGCACGAAAGAGGTTTATTGAAACTTATCCGGGAACTGCTTATCGGGCATTCAGAGATGCGGGAGATAATGAAGGATTGAAACTTGTTGGTCATCAACTTCTTGAAACTGATCCGGGAACTGCTT
>JAGVVW010000024.1 GCA_018304635.1 Candidatus Aenigmatarchaeota archaeon | reverse complement strand
AGAGTCCTGGAATTCAGAACTGAAAGCAATGAACGAAGGGAAAGTCGGAGCGAGATACGAATACCCGAATTCGTTCATGTGTTTTTTGGCAGTGTTGCATCAATGGGTAGATTTTCGCGGTCTGGAAGGCATTTCTAAAAAACTTGTTGAGTTTGGACAATTACCGCAGGCAAGTGATTACTCAAATGTTTGCCGAAGAGTAAATAAACAAGAAGTGAAGTTCGAACTGCCAAAAGAAAGCTGCTGCGTATCAACAGATGGTTCTGGAATGAAATTCGAGAACGCTGGGGAATATCGTGCACGCATGTACGGCAAGCGAAGAAAATACATCAAAGTTGTTATTTCTGCTGACCCATTGAAAAAGAAATTGATAGATTGCGAAGTTGGATTAGAAGGCGAGCTGTCTACGGAATCTGATATTGCAATGGAACACATGAAAGCTCTGCTCTTGCAAGGAATAGATATTCCGAAGTTCTGGGGAGATGGATCGTTTGACACATATGATCTCTTTGCATTTTTGCAGCACAACAATATCGAACCTGCGATCAAGACCAGAAAGAATGCTGTCCCGAAAGGTGACGACTCACTACGCGACAGAGAAATCTTGAAAATGAAGAAAGGCTACAAAAAATGGGCACGGAAACGGCAACGCAAATTCGGCGAACAAACACGGTCGCACAAGATCGAAAATGCCTTCAATGAAGTGAAAAGAAAGTTTTGGGTCTATGACAGAATGAAAACTTATGCTGAAACGCATGCATAGAAATTCAATTAGCTCAAGCTATTTGATATCTGTGCAACACAGCATTTGGAATCTATCCTCATAACTTCTAATAATCCTATACAATCTATCGTGAAGACCAGTTCTTGACAATGTATCCATAGTTATTATAATGTAGTAAAATTATTTAAACTCAGTTTCCATGTCATTCATACATTCCATGTAAACCTTATCAAAAACATTCCTGACAAGATACCTGAATTCTGCTTCATAACCTGATACAATAACACATCGTGCTGTGCAGCCGTCATCAGATTCTTTTATCATGAATGTGCTTTCTTCTGTTCCAAAAATCGTGTCGCGCGTTCCTCCGAAATGAGTAAATTCTGTAGTATTGTTTTCATCAAAATAAAAAATAGACACCAGATCATCTCTGTCAATAAGTCCGTTATGATTTTCATCGTCTACATAAATTTTTATCTCATGGATTTTTCCGGGAATTATTCTTGTATATTCACCTTCATATTCATATGTACCACGTTCATTCATTGCTTTTTCAGCAACATGCTCCATTCTTCTGCAGATGCTCTGCCTCAGTTCATATCGTGGTTGGGGTTTTGAGCAAATGAGAGCAGCAATCAAAGACAAACCTGCAATAGGATAAATCCATGACTTATATTTCATAATCAAATATGTATGGAAAAGTTTTAATTTTTACGAAAACTATTCAATCCGTTCAATGCTATTGCCTGCTGTGCGCATGTATCCTGTTGCAATCAGCTCATCATCAGGAATTTTGCTTATAGAACCATAAGTTCTGGTGAGCTCAAGTATATTTTCTAATTTCATATCAATCTTTTTGACAGGAACACTATGTGCTGTTTCCATATGTTTATAGCGTTTACGCCTGACAACTAGATCATTTCCGTCAACCGCAGCTTCAAGATCCAGCACCTCAAATTCTTCAGGCGGAACCATTGATACAGAGCCATACTTTTTTACAAGCTTTTGTGCTACTATTTCAGGCAGCAATGGAGATTTTTGAGGAGGAATGGCAATTCTGTTGTCTGGTGTTGTCGAACGATGTTTTTGTGCAGCAGCAAAAAACCTGTTCTTGAAAGGCTCGAAAAAATATTCTGTATCTGCTGGATAAAGAAAATCATATAATTGTGAAACAGAAGCTACAGGAACAAAAAGATTACACGAATCTATTGAGCTTTTCATCTGACGTTGACGAGCATTAATTTTATGTGCAGAAAGATTTCTACGGAAATGACTTGCTACATCACTATTTGGAAATGTTATAGACACATTTTCATGTATGTGTCCTCTTCCTTCAATATAGCCACGCACGAAACCAGTATCAAACTCTTCTGGTATATCAGGATATATCATATCCGTCTTATGTGAACCTGTTGGATAACCTAATTCAATTAATCTGTTACAAAATTCAGTGCTATTAATCCAAAAACTAATATCATTACCAGAACTATAAACAGGCTGCTCTGCTCCTATTGTACTGCGTATATGTTCAATCCATTCTCTTGATGCCTCTGTTGTAGATATTGCAAATCTGATTATATCGCTGGATTTTTTTGGGATTATAGATCCACTTGAAAATAACAATCCGAATGCATAAACTGATCTTTGTGTCCATTCTCTATCAAAAATTTCCGGAATACTATAGTCATCTGCTATATGTACAAGATATTTTTCATTAATTTTATAATGACTTTTTCTGCAATCATCATTGCAAAAAGGTTCTCCTGGAATTCGACCTACTCGAACACGAATTGGAGATTCACATTCGATACAATAAACTATCCTGCCTTTTGTTTTTAAACCAAGCTTATCACAAACGGTTCTTGCGTGCTCTTTAGTAACACCCAGACGTTCCCCTATGTCAACATATCTTGCACCATCTTCTATCATTTCTTCTATAGCGGCCTTATTATATTTTTCTGAATACATAATTCACACCTTTAAGTTAAAACAATCGTAGATATTATTACAAGAAGATATAAAAGGTTACCGATTGAATATCCAGCTCAGGAAACTGTTTTTCGGCTTATAATATTCTCCGCTTAATGTATGTGCAACTTTTTTAAATTCCTGACTTGACTGGCGATTTGGCCTGTACTGAACAACAGGTGTCCGCTCATAAATTGCTTTCTGGACAAAAACATCTTCCGGTATTTCAGCGAGAATATCAGCTTCTAAAATATTGCGTACATCTTCTGCTGATAAGTGATGCGACTTTCCTGTGGCACGATTTATTATCACACCCCTGACTTGGGTGCCTAATTGCTCTGCGAGCTTTATTGCTTTCAATGCATCAGTAACAGCTGTGATATCCGGATTTGTAACTATAAGTAATTCATCACTTGCCTCTATTGTTGCCATTGCTTCGCGGCCAAGCCCAGCTGCTCCATCCAGCAAAATGAAATCAGTAGTTCCGATAATTTCATTTAATACAGAAGGAAAATCACGGGGATCAATGCCTCTTAAATCTTTTAATGATATTCCAGCTGGAATGACATAAGCTCCGCTGTCATGCCTGTACATTGCACGACGTATTGATGCCCGGCCTTTCATAACATCATGCAGCGTAACTGGTGTTAATGGCATGCCCATATGAAATCCTAAATTGGGGGTTGTTATATTAGCATCTACCATCACAACACTCTTTCCTATAAGTGCAAGCTGAACACCAAGATTTGAAACCACGGTAGTTTTTCCAGCTCCGCCCTTGGCTGAAAGAATGCCAATAACTCTTGTCATGAATACACCTGTAATTATTATTCTATTCAATATTTTAAAAGACAGTATTTACAAATTCCAACTCAAGGAAAATAAAAAGAAGAAAAAGTATAATGAGCGCGACGGGAGTTTCGTAATGTTTCTACAATGGTTTTCTTTCTTTTCCGTTAAGGCTTTTCTTTCTATTTCAGAAGCTTTGCTTCTGAAATTCTAAGACGCATCTTTATGATGCGTCGTCAGATTTTCAAAAGAAAAGGATTAATTCGAACCCGCGACCCCCTGCTTAGAAGGCAGGTGCTCTTACTGGCAACCATGTATCCAGACTGCTCAAGCCTATTCTCATGTTTTTCTCTTTCCCCAAGGGCTTTCTCTTTTTTTGATGAATTTTATAGAAAAAGAGAAAGGGCTTACTGAGCTACGCGCCCATTATGAAATATTTTATTTCTTAAGGTTAAAAACAGTTAAGAATTTAAATATTTCTGTACTAAATTTATAATATATGAAAACAGGCTATGAAATCTTGTCATTGAACTTAAGTAGCTTGGCTGTTCTGTTGCTGGAATAATCTGGCATCAGCGTTCTCTACCATTTCTTAGCACATTTTTCATTGAGATTTTCAACATGGTAGTCGGAACGCTATACAAAAAAGGAGGTTGTAGGAATATGGAAAATTTAAGGGGTGTTTTTGAAAATTTCTTAAGAAAACAATATGAAGGTAGCGAAGAATGCGAATGGTATAAAGCAGGACAAGAACCATATTTTAGGGAACAGAGCTTCGAAAATCTTGGAAAACTTCTGGAACAATCTGGAAGATGCGCACTTGTCTATGATAATGGTGTTCCTGCAGTTCTGGTTGAAAATACAGGCGGGAAAATGATAAGATCTGTCAATGTTGGTGTAGACGGCGAAGGTATTCCGTTTTATGGATTTCAAATCATTGAATATCCATGGACAATGTGCCGATTTCATGGAAATTGCAGTAATTATAAAGAAAACAGGCTATTATGTAATGGGGACCCAAGAATAAGGGAAGTGGATTGTGATAAATACACCGATATTGAGTGGTTTAATTTATTGAAAGAACTGGAAAGGACAAACTGTTAAAATAAATTGGAAGCCAGTAGCCTTTCTTAAAATCCGAAAGAAAAATTTACATGAGGGGAAGAAAGTGTATGAAGCAGTAAAAATAGAAAAGAAATGGCAGAAAATCTGGGAAGAAAAGCAGCCATTCAGGATAGACAACTCGCCGAAGAAAAAGTATTATGTTCTTGAGATGTTCCCTTATCCAAGCGGAAAGCTGCATATGGGACATCTCAGAAATTATTCAATTGGCGATGTGATTGCACGGTTTAAAAGAATGAATGGGTTTGATGTTCTCTATCCCATGGGCTATGATGCATTTGGATTGCCGGCTGAAAATGCTGCTATAAAAAACAAAACACATCCTGCAAAATGGACATTTGACGCTATTGAGTCTATTAAAAAACAACAGAAGCTTTTGGGGCTCAGCTATGACTGGAAAAGAGAAATTGCAACATGCAAGGAAGGTTATTACAAATGGAACCAGTGGATATTTTTAAAAATGTTTGATCGGGGTCTGGCTTACAGAAAAAAAGCAGGTGTTAACTGGTGTTCTGGATGCGAGACTGTGCTGGCAAATGAACAGGTTGAAAATGGAAAATGCTGGCGATGCAAAACAGAAGTTGTGCAAAAGGAACTGGAGCAATGGTTTTTTAAAATAACTGAATATGCTGACGAACTATTGAAAGACATGGAACAGTTAACAGAATGGCCTGAACGCGTAAGAACAATGCAGGAAAACTGGATAGGAAAAAGTTATGGAGCTGAAATTGATTTCGATATCAAAGGTATAGATAAAAAAATATGCGTGTTCACAACCCGTTCTGATACTTTGTATGGTGCAACATATGTTGTTCTTGCTCCTGAGCATGCTCTGGTAAAAGAACTTGTCAAGGGAACGAAATATGAAAACAAAGTTTCAAAATTCATGGAAAAAATCAAAAAGAAGAATATGCTTGAGCGTACGTCAAAGGGAAAGGATGGCTTGTTTATCGGAGCTTATGCTATTAATCCTGCCAACAAAAAGGAAGTTCCTATATACATTGCAGATTACGTTGTAATGGGATATGGGACCGGAGCTATAATGGCTGTTCCTAGCCACGATGAACGGGATTATGAATTTGCTCAAAAACATAATCTGGAAATAATCAATGTGATAAAGCATGATACAAAAGAAAAAGTTTATACTGGTGACGGGGCTCTGATAAATTCAGAAAAATTTGACGGAATGGATAACAAATTTGCAATGGACAAAATCATTGAAAATGTTGGAGGCAGAAAAGTTGTACAATATAAACTCCGGGATTGGCTGATATCACGACAGAGATACTGGGGAACACCAATACCGGTCATATACTGCGAAAAATGTGGTGTGTTGCCATTGCCAGAAGATGAACTGCCTGTAAAACTTCCTGAAGATGTTTCATTCACAGGACATGGAAATCCTCTGGATATTGAAAGCTTTACGAAAACAATCTGCCACAAATGCAGCAGCGACGCGAAGCGGGAAACAGATACAATGGACACATTTGTTGATTCAAGCTGGTATTTTTTACGCTACTGCTCTCCTGATTATGAAAAAGCCATGTTCGATAAAAAATCAATGGTATGGATGCCTGTTGACCAGTACATTGGCGGAATAGAGCATGCTGTACTGCATCTGCTTTATGCAAGATTTTTTACCAAGGTTCTGAGAGACATGGATATGCTTAAATTCCATGAACCTTTCAAGAGATTGTTGGCACAAGGCATGGTTACAAAAGACGGCACAAAAATGTCCAAGTCAATCGGCAATGTTGTTGACCCGCAGGAAATTATAGATAAATACGGGGCTGATACAGCACGGTTATTCATGCTGGCTGCTGCTTTGCCTGAGAAAGAATTAGAATGGAACGACAAAGGTGTTCAGGCAATTTACAAATTTCTAAATAGAGTGTATGAATTGAAATCCAGTACTGTGATGAAGGCGAGTGAAATTGAAAATGAAATTCTGCTGGTAAGCACAAATACAGTGCTGAAAAGGGTGACTGAGTACATTGAAGATTATAAATTCAATTTTGCTGTTTTGGAGCTTATAAAATTATCTGACATTTTAAAAAATTATCCTGAAAAAAACAGCAAAATATTTAATAACTGCTATTACACTTTTCTGAAAATGATGCTACCATTTGCGCCGCACATGGCTGAAGAACTCTGGAACGATGGAAATGAATCACTACTTTCCCTGGAAAGCTGGCCGCATCCGGATAAAAAGTATCTTGGTGAAATTTATGAAATGCGGCAGAAACTAATTGAGACTGTTTTCGATGATATTAAAAATATAGAGAAAATTACCGGCATTAAGCTGAAAAGGATAAAATTATTTGCTGCAGAGCAGTGGATTTATGATGTTTATAATATAGCAGTGAACCATAAGGATCCTTTGAAAAAATGCATGGAAAATCACGAGATCAAAAAGCATGGTAGGGATGTTATAAAATATCTTTCACATATTCACAGCTTTCATAAGTATAAACTGATTTTAGACAGGAAGCAGGAACTGGATGTTTTGAATAAACTAAAACCTATTCTTGAGAAAAATTTTGGCGCTGAAGTTGTCATAGAAGAAATTACAAACCCGAAAGCTAAGCCGGGAAAGCCTGCAATATTGCTGGAATGAAACCAAAAAAGCTAAAAATAAAAAAAAGAAAAAAATCACTTTCTTTGCATCATGGGACAATGCTCTGCCATTTCATTAAATTCTTCATCTGTGAAGCCCATATGCTCTTTCATTTCTTCTCTCATTGATTCCATATCATGATCTTGCATCATTCCCATCATGTTGTCCATGCCCATCATGCCAAAATTGTCATTCATCATAGTTCCTTGCTGATTTATGCTATTGCTATGCGCGCTTGCAACACTTATGACAAATGCACTTGCTACGATTGCAACGAGAGCAACTAACAGATGTTTGTTTTCCATGTTTATCACCGTATATAATAGAACATGCTATAATAAGTAGATTGCCTCTGAAACGGTTTAAAACGATTTAAGCTATGTAATTATAATCATATATATGATAATTCCCATAAAGCCTATAGGCGTTGTAAAGAATAAAGAAAGGAAGCAACACTTCGGTAACTGGAAAAAAGTCGTTTCGGACATAGTTATCAGCAAAAAATTTTCTTCTGGTCTGGATGGTTTGGAAGAATATTCGCATGCAGTTATTGTTTACTGGATGCACGAGGTTAAGAAACATGCAATAAAGCATCATCCCCAGGGAATTGCTCCGCTTGTTGGTATATTTGCGTGCAGATGCCAGGGAAGACCGAATCCTATTGGTATATCAGCAGTAAAGATAATAAGACGCAGAAAAAATGTACTGACTGTCAGAGGCCTGGATGTGATTAACGGTACACCTGTGATTGATATTAAGCCGTACACTCCGCAATACGATCTGGTAAAAGATGCGAAGGTTCCGGAGTGGACGAAAATGTTGCGCTATTGATGTTTCTCTTCTGCTATCGATATCAGACACAAAGTTACCTCAAATCTTTTGTCAAAAATACCCTGTATGTCTTGCCCTGTTTTTCTCTTTGTACGAGATTCATTCTATCCAGCCTTGTAAGTATTGTGGAAACCTTTGCCTTGCTCCAGCCTAGCCTTGCACGCAGCGAATCCTGGGTTATAGATTCTGCTATTTCTATTTGCTTTAGCATCTTCTTTTCATCATCTGATAATTTTTTTCTGACAATAGCGAGTGCTTTCTTCCTGCTATCTATAGGTCTATGGATATATGTATTTTTTGTTTTTAGCTGATAAGAAACAAAAAGTCCGATACCCAATGCACTAATCAGTGCAATCATATTAGGAACTGCACTCTGTTGTGAAAATCCCATCATTTGCTGCATTACTTCGTACATTGTTCGTGGTGTCTTGATGAAAAAAGGCGTTATAGTCATGCTGATAACAAAATATGAAACTGCAACTACAAAAATTACAAGAAATATTTTTGTTGTCTGATCCAGATGCAATTCTTTGCACATAAGAAATTATAATTGCAGATGTATTAAAAGGTCGTGTTTATTATATTCCGCCAGCATCCATTTCATATTTTAATTGATTGGCAGCTTTATTTCTTCCATTTTTTAGAACCCCGGTTTAATCGTTATCCCGAAAAGATAAACTGCTTCATTAGCGTTAAAATCCGGAATCTCCGCCCTACAGAATAAATCAACTCTGCCTGAAATAGCATGGTTTAATTGCAGTTCTGTATAATACACTGGATGATTGTGTTGAGAAAATTCACTGGATTGAAAGATTTCTGCACTAATTCCTTTTCCAACAGGTTTGCCGCAGAACAAAGTCACTTTGGCAGATCTGTTGTTAGCAGTGGTATCAAGATAGCCATAACATCCAATAGATTCTACCATGCCTGTGTTTCTTATTCCTGCTTTTGTATCAAAAACTCCATGTTTATCAGCTCTTGTTTCAATAAGTAGTCGTGTTTTCTGACCATTCTGCCCGATGGTAAGACAGTTTCTACCAAAATACGTTTCAATGTTTAAATTATTCACTTCATTCAATCCGCTATAACCAATTTCCATATTACCAGTTTCAAGAGAAAGATTTGTTAAGACTCTGTTTCTTATATGTCCGTCTGTTGTAACAGCTGTTTCCAGTGCATTATAATCCATGACCAATTCATCAGCTTTAGCATGACTTGCATATAAACTCAAAGATAAAGCAGTTCCTAAGAATGTATTTCTTATTATTTTGTATAATTTACCCTGTCTGTAGCCTGTCATACCGCATGGAAATTTATCATAATTTGATTCAGACATTTTCATCATCTCTTCTAAAATTCTTCCAAACTAGTCAGCATATCTTCCTGCTTTTTTTTGTCTTCAATGTATTTTTCAATTATCGCATTGAAAAAGCCTTCAAGTTTTTTTGTTTTTGAATAAAGTGCTGCGTTTTCTTTTTTCAGCTCGAGGACAGCGCACCAGAGCTGTGCAATTTTAACATCTTCAGCTGAGCGGAATGCTGTCTTGTAGCCTTCTAAATTTTTAATAATATCATTCATCCTCTTTTCATCCTTTGGAGTTAAAAGAGTTTTCCAGTCTGCTTCTCGTTTGATTAACATAAGTTACTATAACACAGAAACATTTAAATACTTTATGGTGGTAAAACTATTATGGATGAAAATCGGGAAATTGCTGAACAGCATATATATGAAACAGTTGAGGAATTCATGGGAATATTGGTAAGCTGACTCGCTCCGCTCGTCAGCTAATTTTTTAACTGACTTTTATCAGAAACAGCCGCAGCCTAAAAAGGCGGCGGTTTTATACTTTATTTACAGATATAAAATCCTGAATTTGTCCTAAAAAGTATGTATGCAAAGATTTGTTTGACGGACAACAACTTCAGAAAAAGTGGATTAAGCTGTTTTGTGAAGTAGATTATAATACTCTTATGGAAATGCTCGAATATATTGAAAGATTAAATCCTGAAAAGTTTAAAGGCGGGGTTTTCAGGTATTCATGAAATTTCTCATTGCCTCTTAAAAGATGTTGAAACTACAAATAAAAGTACTACCATGAAAACAGTTCCGGCTATATAAAGATTATTAATGACGGGTGCCAATGCATAAACAACTGAAAATATTGCGAGCATAAGGACAGCACCTGATACTGTTCTTTTTAATTCATGTTTTGTTTTATCATGCTTCCACGATAGCCTGCACCTAATTATACTGGCTGTCATAGCAGCAGCGCCGAGCAATGCCCATAATTGAATATTGCCTATAAACATCACTGCCAGAATTCCAAAAAATGATATTGCAAAATCAAACAAAAACTGCCAAAAACTTCTGGATGGCAGGAATTGTATAAACAATTCAGTGTATCTCCACCAGAATCTGAGCATCAACAAAAAGGATGTTATATACAGCAGTATGGCCTGAGCACTGCTCAGCAATCCTGATGCAGCTGCATATATAAATATTGAAAGGGCAACACCGAATGTTATGCTTGCAATGCCCATACCCAGCTGCTGAAAGTTTATTTCCTTCTCCATATTTTTCCCTGTATTATATATATCGTGAATTGTGTAATTTATGTCACATAAAAATAAACTATGCAATTATATATAATATATAACAGACAGGCTATATAAAAATTTATTCGATCTTAATTTCTCCTGCCTTGATTTCTTGTTGCATCTCTTTTGCGTTCTTGCCATCAACTGTAACGCCGCTGCTAAGGCAGGTACCAAGAACCTGCATAACTTTTTTTTCCAGTGTGTTGCCGGCGATGTTTGGCTTACTTTTTGCAATTTTTACGACTTCTTTTAGTGAGATATCACCAGGCTCTATGCGTTTGCCGTCTTCTGTGAAACTGAGAAGCTTTTGAGCGCCTATTGCCTTTTTTATCATTGCAGATGTCGGTGGTGTGCCGATTTTTATTTCATATTTTTTGTTTTCATCAATAATAATTTTGACAGGAACCTGCATTCCTGCAAAATCTCTTGTTCTCTCATTAATAGCAGTAACTATTTCAGTAACATTCATTTTCAGCGGCGATAATGTTGGACCTAAAGGAGGCCCTGCACTAGCTTTTCCACCTTCAACCAGAACATCGATAGTTTGTTTACCCATATAAATCACAATACTCAAACATTCTTTCAAAACTTTAAAAGGTTTTTTTAAGCACAAAAAAAGAAAGATATATCATACTATGAAAAAAACAATTTTCACCATTACAGAAAAGAATATAAAGAATATTGCGGATTCTGCTGAAATAGTGAAACGAGGATGGAACTATTACAGGGAAGGCCGCGTTCTATGGGTAAAGAACGCTGGCAGCACAATTGCTTCACGTGTAAGAAGCCATTATGGCATTTACACTGTTGAGATATATTTCGATGAAGATGAAATTAACGGTGAATGTAATTGTCCATATCCTGGAAACGGATGCAAGCATATTGTTGCTGTCCTCTATCATCTCATGAATAACAATAAAATGAGGAAAAACTCTTTATTTCCTATTTCTCTTGCTTATATCGAAAGCAGAATCAAAAAAGACGAGTTGTTAAAATCCATAAATATTGTTCTGAATGGAAAGGTTGATATAAAAAAAATATCTGATTACGAAATCTATGCATCGGTTCATGACAAAGGACACTACCTTGTATCAGTGCAGATGCCGCGCTATTTTATGCTTATTCCAAACAACCGTATCATACATGATTGCACATGCAACAGAGTCTCTTCAGAGAACTTCTGCGAGCATGTATCAGCTGCATTGCTGGATGTATGGAAACAAAAAAAAGGACTGCCGAAACTGGAAGAATATGCCAGAAAAATACGCATGGCTGTGCAGAAAGAGAAGTTCGCATCTTTCAAATCATCACTTGATAATATCACGGTTTCAGATGTTGCGCAAAAACAACAATATGGAATAATTTTCTCTGCGTCAATGGAAAAAAATAGTTTTCTGCTGAAACTGGAGAAAGCTGCTATTAAAAAATACGGCTTGTCGTCAAATGCTTCTTACATTTCGCAGGAAATGGTGCAGAAACTCTATCCCGACTTCTCTGCAGCTAAAAAACGGTCAGTGGAAATGTTTTTGCTGTCGATGAAAATGGACAATCGATGGTCAATCGAGCACAGATTTGTTAAGTCAGAATTCTCCACTCCTGTTGACTTTGAGTTACTCTCATCTGTAAAAAACCTGTATCAGGAAGATCCTACCTCATTCAGAGGGTGCTTTTTTCCACAAGAAAAAGCATTCGCTGAATTCAGCATAGAAAATTGTAAGGACAATAATAAATTGCTCTTCTCAGTGTATGCCAGATATAACAAAACTGTTCACAAGCTCTTTTCGCACAGTATTTTCTATGGAAAGAAGCATGCATGGGCTGTTGCTTACAATAAAGGCAAAAAAGTATATGACATATTTGAAATTGATACGTCTCATCCGGAGCTTCTTGTAGAAATAATCAAACATACGGGTATAGAAATATCAAAGAGACATGTCAAAGATTTTGTGAAAAAATATTACACGAAGCTTTCCAATGTCGGATCTGTTATACTGACGGCAGATTATAAAGTGGAGGAAATTTCAGAAAAACCTGTGCCGCGTCTTTTTCTCCGTGATTATATGGACAATTTCTGCATTGATATTCGCTTCCTTTACGGGAAACATGAAGTCGCTTTTGACAGCCACGATGATATAGTATTCTCTGAAGGGAAAAAAATAATAAAAATAAAACGGGATTACGATACAGAAAAATACTTTTATTCACTGCTGCTGGATAATTATGTCTCAGAAAGAAATAATGTTCTCGTTCCTGCAATAGATCCATATGAATGGCTGGCCAACACATCTACATGTCTTATTTCCCGTGGTTACGAAATATACGGCACTGAGAAACTTATCAACCAGCGCATCAGCAAAGAGAAACCAAAATTGTTTCTGGAAGTTTCCAGTGGGATAGACTGGTTTGACATTAAGGGTTCTGTAGAATTTGGAAAGGAAAAACTGCCGCTGATTAAAGTACTTGATGCGCTTGGCAGCAACGAGAAATTCGTGAAGCTGAGTGATGGCAGGCTTGGTGTAATTCCAAAGAAATGGCTGGAAAAGCTTTCTGGTGTTAGTAATTTCCTCGTGCAGGAAAAAAATAATGTGAAAGCATCTATGACGCAGATATCCATTATCGAGGCGCTTGCTGACATAGCAGACAAGACTGTTTTTGACAGCCATGCAGAATCATACCGGCAGAAGATATCCGGATTCACGGAAATGAAAGATGCACAACTCCCGGAAATAATGCAGGAAAAATTAAGAGATTACCAGAAAACTGGCTATAGCTGGCTGAAGTTTTTAAATGAATTCTCTTTCGGAGGCTGCCTTGCTGATGAGATGGGTCTTGGTAAGACAGTACAAGTATTGACACTCCTCATGGATCAGAAGGAAAAACACATTTCCATTCCGTCGCTTGTGGTGGTTCCTACGTCACTGGTCTTCAACTGGATAGATGAAATAAAGAAATTCACCCCATCTCTTTCTGTGTATGTTCATCATCGTCACAAGAGACTTAATACCATAGGAAATATTCTAAAAAAGAAGCCGGACATTGTAATAACAACCTATGGCACATTGAGAAATGATATTGACATGTTATCGAAAAAGCCTTTTCACTATGTAGTACTTGATGAATCACAGCACATCAAGAATCCCGTATCCAGGAATGCGAGAAGCGTCAGGCGTCTGCGTGCTGCTCATCGTCTTGCGCTTACTGGAACGCCTGTCGAGAACAATTTACTCGACCTCTGGTCACAGTTCTCGTTTCTCAATCCTGGCCTGCTAGGGAATATGGATCAGTTCAGGCAAACATTCATGAAACCAGGTAATGAAGAAGCAATAAATGCTCTGAGAAACACTATAAAACCTTTCATTATTGCACGAAAAAAAGAAGCTGTTGCAAAAGAGCTTCCAGAAAAACAGATCACTAATCTGTATTGTCAAATGACACATGAACAGTATGAAATATACAACCAGTGGAAAGCAAGATTCTCAGATGAGATCAAGAGATCCATCAAAGAGAAAGGGTTCATGAAGTCAAAAATTAAAATCCTGGAAGGTTTGCTGCGACTGAGACAGATATGCAACCATCCGGCTCTCGTCAATGAAAGTTATTCTGGCAACTCGGGAAAATTCCAACTTCTTACCGAGCAAATAAAAGAGGCTGCTAATAGCGGCCACAAAGTTCTTGTTTACTCATCTTTTGTCAGAATGCTTGACCTGTTCAGGAAATATTTCGATACACAAGGAATACGATATTCGTATCTTGATGGCTCTACAATAGACAGGAAAAAAGAAGTTCAGGAATTTCAGCACAACGATGACATAAAAGTGTTTCTTCTCAGCCTGAAAGCCGGTGGAGTGGGGCTTAATATCACTGCTGCTGATTACGTGTTCATTGTTGATCCGTGGTGGAATCCAGCTGCAGAAATGCAGGCTATTGACAGAACGCATCGCATTGGCCAGACAAAAAGTGTTTTTGTATACAAGGCAATCGTAAAGCACAGCGTCGAGGAAAAGATACTTGAATTACAGAAACTCAAACAAGAACTTGTCAAAAACGTAATCACTGCAGAGAATGGAATAGTTAAGCGATTAACCCGGGAAGATCTGAATAACATATTTTCGTAATTTTCAAATGATAAGCTTAAATAATTATAACGTATTATAGTTTACTATGGCAACTACAATACAAATAAGCAAAACACTTCACCGTGAGCTGGTAAACAGAAGGCTTTATGACAATGAGACCTACGAAGATATCATATGGGACATGATAGAAGATTCAGCCGAGCTTTCTGAACAGATAAAACGTGATATAAAGGAAGCTGAAGAAGATATTAAAAAAGGTAGAGTGCGCTCTTTCAAGGAAATTAAGAAGGAGTTGCAGTTATGAGTTATGAAATTATTTTTACTACCAAGGCTGAAAAACAATTTAAAAAGCTCGATAAAATCACACAAACCCGGATTGGATATGCATTAGAAAGGATATCCACAAGACCAGATGAATATGTCAGAAAATTATCCGGTTTTAGTTATTATAGATTAAGAGTTGGGGATTACAGAATAATAATGGATATTCAGCATCAAAGTCTGATAATTTTTATAATTGCAGTTGCACATAGGCGAAACGTATATGAAAGTTTCGGATAGGATAAACTGTGAATTTGAATACAAAAAGTATTCAATGTCCCGAATACACAAAACAAATTCAATCATTGTAAATGATTAGACACTGTTTTTGTCTCACACTATTAGGATTAATATTTTCTCTCTCTTATCCAGCCAGTTCAATTGTTTTTATTCTCAGTTCATCCTCGCCTGTCATCCTATTTTTGGTTATAGCTCCACCGACTTTGAATTTCTTTTCTATAAGATGCTCACCTGATATATAATCACTGCTGCTCATTGTCTTTAGTATGGCTTCAATTTCCTGCATGCCTTTGCCCAGAACCCTTTCAGCAACATCGCGGAAAAATACGGTGTTGATTGATTTTGTACCATCGTCTACAATTCCTGATAATATCAATGCTTTATCTGGCTGAACCATGCCATGTACATTGCAGACATTGCCTGATAATCTGGCGCGGCATTCCGGACAAAATGAATAAACCAAAGGCCGGTCAAATATTTCTATGATACGCAAATCTGTTTCAATACGATCACCTTCTTTAGCATCTTCCAGTGAATGTTTGGGGCTTTTTAACTTTATTGGAATGTCTGTTTTTTCTATTTTTCCATTGAAACCCAGTCTTGCTTCCGGACGCTCCAGATTATCTTTTCTTGTTATGCAATTATCAATCTTGATAACATCTCCGTTTGCTATCATATACTTGTCGATCTCATCATTCCAAAGTGAAATACGAATTGATCCTGTTTCATCTTCCAGTGTGATGTTCATTACCCTGCCTGGCCCGCGATCAGTAATAAATTCGTGAATAGGACTGACATCAGTAACTTTCCCTACAAAACAAATATTGCGCATGTTAGGTAGTATACTGTTTATTTTCAGCTCCTGGGCTGGGGGCCTGTTTAGATCAATTCCTAAATCTTTAGCAACCAATGTTATCAAACCATTTTCAGAAACTCCTGGAAACTCGGTTTTTTTTTCTTCTAACTTTCCAAGAATATCTTCTTTGGCAAGGTCTGCCAGAGAACACAAACGATCTAAATTATCCATAAGATAATGAGAACCTGAAAGCTTAAATTTTTAATTTTATTATCTGATGACAGAATCTGAAAGCCTGAAATTGAGGCATCGACAATCACAACTTTCGCCTATACGCTCAATATCATCCAGACTATCAGCTAAAATGCCATGATACTCCGGTGGTGTCTGTGCATATAAATTTTCTACAATTTGTCCACATGCTTCATATCCGTGTTCATTAATTCCGTGTTCAAGACGTCTAAAACGTGGATACAAAATTCCATGATATTTCCACGGGATGCGAGAGAACACCCCATTTACACTTTTTTCATATTCAGATTTTAGATCTTCGCATTCCGGGTTCATAGAACTAATTTTAGATGGAAAAGTTTATAAATACAACTTTCCTTTTGAAATTCGTGGATTTCCATTCAATTTCTATTCACATGGTCAACATGTTCTTGCATTCTCAAACATTTAGTTTTATTTTCCATTACCCGCTCTTTGCTTTTCCATACATGCGCACGGAGTTTACAGAAATAGTTACAGGTATTGGGATTGCAGCTTCAAGCAGCTCAACTGTGATACCAGCTTTTGCCTCATCGGTTCTTGTGATTTTTGCTTTTTCACCTTTGAACGGGCCGCCAATGATTTCCACGACATCTCCGATTTCAAATTTAATTTCGCTTTTTTCAGGCACGAGGAATTTTTCAATACTCGGTATAGAAACATCTTTTCCAATGACACCGCGTATGTGAGGAATGCCCCGTACAGCTTCGTCTATTTCATTGCTTTCACCTTCTATAAAAATGTAGCCCCGCAATTCTTCAGGATGAAAAACAGATTTGATCGGAACACCTGCCTTTCTGACACGGGAAATTATTGATTCGATAACAATGTTTTCCCTGCCTGTTGTTGTTCTTACAGTAAATATCATCTAAACAGCTCCTATAAAAGTAAATATGAGAAAGATTATAAAGCCTATAACTCCGATTATTCCTATACCTATTCCGGTGATTTTTGCTGACTGCCTGATTTCATTCTTGTCCGGCTTGGAGGATATGTGTAATATTCTGTTGCACTGGAGCAAAAACTGCCTTAATTTCTGTATGACACCCATAAGAATACCTTTTCAATGATTCATTCCTTTTTCTTTTTTCATTGCAAAGCTTAAAAAGTTTAGCCAGAATATGTTTTGCTTCAGATGGTATTTTTAATCGACGTGAGATAATTAATGATTTATTAATTATCCGAAGGCACTCTTTTTCTTTTTCTATGAAATTTTTGGAAAAAGAAAAATAATAGTATGTTCAGTTGATTTTGGAACATTTCATTGGAAAAGCAAAGCTTTTCCATGTGTCAGGCAAAGCCTGATATGTCAGGCGAAGCCCAACATTATGTGAACCTACTATAATACTTAACTTCGCCACTTTTATAGATTTCTTTTGATTTATGCATGATTTTTCAGCCTCCATTTTTGGATGGAGAGCCTGAAAAATCTTTTATTAACCA
>JAGVVW010000023.1 GCA_018304635.1 Candidatus Aenigmatarchaeota archaeon | reverse complement strand
TTAGATTTCATTGGATCACTCTCCGTGTTTTAATGATATCTAATTGTCCTGACTTTATACTTAACTTTTAGCTAAATCATGCACAGAATGAAATCAACCGACCTTAAAAAACAAAGCCCTGCTTCTGCTGAAGTCGTAATCAGGATATGTAAGAAACATAATTTCAATGTTCCAAAGCTTGGAATAATACCCGACAATAATCCAAATGCATTTACTTATGGTTCGGGCCGCTGGAATAGCAGGATTATTGTAACTAGCGGTATCTTTGAATATCTGGATCAGAACGAATGTTCTTCTGTTTACGCACACGAATTGGGTCATATAAAAAACAGGGACTTCATTGTAATGACTGTTGCTTCCACATTATTGCAGCTTCTTTACGAAGTGTATGTTGTATCGCGAACTTTGACTAAAGGTAAAGGAAGAAAATGCGGTGGTATATTTTTTGCAATTACAATTATAGCATATGTTCTATACTGGATAGGTCAGTATGTTGTATTATACCTCAGCCGATTGCGTGAATATTTTTCTGATGAATTCTCAGCCAAAGAAACCGATCCAAATTACCTGTCATCAGCATTGATAAAAATATCCTATGGTATTCTGGTAAATCCGGATAATGTTCGCTTGATTAAATCAACAAAATATATTGGAATTGCGAATTTCAAGATGGCTGAAACAATTGGTCTTGTTTATTATAACTGCAAGAACCTGAAAGATTTTGAACCGTTGAATAAAGTTCTGCTGTATGATTTCAAAAATCCATGGGCATTTATTTCAGAACTAGGTTCCACCCACCCTCTGACAGGAAAAAGAATAAAAAGGTTATCGCTGTTCACTACAAAGCCTTTATTCAATTTTGAGAAAATAGAAAAAAGAATTCCGGTTGACATGGGAAGAATGTATTCGGATTTTTTCAAAGATGTATCAGTTCTGATACTTCCTACATTGCTTGCAGTTGGATTTCCTGTTATTTACTTTCTGGCAATTTACTTTGGGTATATTGTATTATCTTTGAAGTTTTTCATTACAGCATGGTTGGCTATAATCGGAATTGGAATTATACTGTCCGCAATATACAAATATCCCGGAAGAACTCCGGAAAATACAACAGTTATAGAAGTTATGTCTGATATATATGCCTCTCCTGTGCGGGGAAAAGTAGTTAGATTAAAAGGAAAATTAGTTGGCCGTGGCGTTCCTGGTTTAATATTTTCCGAAGACATGGTAATACAGGATAAAACCGGGTTAATGTTTCTGAATTATGAAAGCTGGTTCCCGGTTTTAGGCAATCTGTTCTTTGGATTGAAAAGAGTTCCTGAACTCATAAATAAAGATGCAGAGATCTCAGGCTGGTTCCTGAGAGGGATTTCACCAATTATCGGATTAAAAACATTACAAACCAAAAACAAAAAAATAAATGGGTATGTAAAACTCGGTGGAATAATCGGCGGCTTGATTCTGATAATTGCAGCTGCTGCAGCATGGACATTACTTTCCTGGATATTCATGATATAAAATTGCATTCATATGAGATTTTGAAAATATAAGCTATGCAATTTATATATTTAGTATGCTCCGTTCATTGATTTGCGTTGTAGTTGGACACATTGACCATGGAAAAACATCAACTCTTGATGTTTTGAGAAACACAGCTGTAATAAATAAGGAACCGGGCATGATTACCCAGACAATTTCATCTACTTTTATTCCCAAGGAAACTATCAAAGATCTGGCAGGTATACTACTAGACAAATATAATGTTAAATTATCAACCCCGGGTTTGCTCTTAATTGATACGCCTGGACATGCTGCTTTTAGTACAATGAGACAGAGAGGAGGAAGTATAGCTGATATTGCAATATTATTAGTTGATATCAATGAAGGAATAATGCCGCAGACAAAAGAATGCCTTGAAATTCTCCGGGCATTGAAAACACCTTTTATTATAGCCCTGAATAAAATAGATAAAATACAGGGCTGGTCAACCGAACAAAATCAGTATCCCTTGTTTTCAAAAAATTTCGAGAACCAGTCAGAAACAGCCAGAGATTTATTTAATGAAAAATTCTACACATTTGTTGGGCATCTTTCAGAACATGGCTTTGATTCAGACAGATTTGATAATATCGTTGATTTTACAAAACAAATAGCAATTGTACCCATCAGCGCTAAAACAGGTGAAGGTATACCTGAGTTGCTAGCGATTCTTTCTGGGCTGGCTGAAAAATTCTTTAAGAAAAGCCTGATTCTAACAGAAAAAGCAAAAGGAACAATTCTTGAAGTAAAAGAATTAAAAGGCATGGGAACAACAATTGACACTATAATCTATGATGGAAAAATATCCAAAGGTGACTATCTGGTTATAGGCGGTGCAAATCCATCTATAACAAAAATAAAATCTCTTTTGCAGCCAAGGCCTTTAAAAGATATGCGAATTGAAAAGGAGTTCATTTATGTAGATGAATGCCAGGCAGCTACTGGCGTGAAAATTGTCGGCCAGGATATGAAAGATGTTGTTTCAGGATCCCCAATAAGAACAGCAAAAACAGAACAGGAAGCAAAAGCTGTTTTAGAAGAAATAAAAGAAGAGCAAAGCGAAGCTGAAATCAAGCGTGATATAAACGGATTGGTGTTAAAAGCTGACAGCATTGGAGCTCTGGAAGCTTTGATATCTGTTTTCAAAGAGTATTCAATCAGGGAAGCAAAAATAGGAAATATAAATAAGGAAGATATTTTGAATGCGCAGGCTAATACAGATCCGTTTATGAAAGTTGTTATAGGCTTTAATATTCCAGTCTCTGAAGAATGCACGTCTATTTCAAAAGAATATTCAATAAGAATAATAACTTCTGATGTTATCTACAGGCTCATTGAAGAATATGAGGAATGGACAAAAAATAAAACCAGGGAAATTGAACAAGAAAAAATAAACTCAGTAACAAGGCCGGGAAAAATAAAATTAATACCAGGCTGTGTTTTCCGTGCAAACAACCCCGCTATTGTCGGCTGTGAAGTTGTTTCAGGCATTGTGCATTCAGGAGCACACATGATGAGAGTTGACGGAACAGAGATTGGTATTGTCAAACAACTTCAGCAGGAAGGCGAAAATGTTGAATCAGGAAAAGTTGGTGACAGGCTTGCAATATCTATTATCGGCCCAACAATTGGAAGACAGGTCAAAGAGAATGATGAACTCTATACAGACATTTCTGAAGCGAATTATAAAATCCTGATGAAATATCATAAATTATTGACAAAGACAGAGCAGCAGTGCCTTGAAGAAATCATTGCAATCAAGCGCAGAAAAGATGAGTTTTTCGGCGTCATGGATTATGTGGAATAACTTTAAATTCTCTGATGACAAAATAGTATTAAAATTCATGGAGGTGTGTAAAATGCAGTTGATTATAAACGTCGTTAATGATAGATTTGCTCCATTAACTAGACGTGAACCCAGCCCCGAAAGAACAGGAGATAGTATTTATTTGTCTCAACCTCATTCCACAAATCCCGATAGGGAAACACGGAATCTGAATTACATCGACCAGAATGGAAGGCGCGAACCTGGTCATGAGAGAACCGGTGATATTATTTATATGCAATAAAGCATTTGCATACACTCATTGTCATATCACATATAGAAATTTTTCCGGATATAAATAATTATTTCCTGTTACAATAAGCTCAGGAACTCCGGCAACGTTTACAACAGCGTATCTGTATTGACCATCGAAAAGATTATCACGTATATAATCTATTATTTTTGAGATTCCCGGATGTTTATGACCCATCCCTTTTCTTTCATCGATCACATATCCATCCTCAGGATGTAAAGCATCGAATGTTCCGGATGTTAAAAAATAACTTCGGCTGTTTCTATCACCACTTTCTTTAACTTTTCGCCTGTCAGCAGTTGTCAAAATCCATTCTCCTATAGAATTTCCATATTCGCGCCTAAATTCTATATAAAGACCTTCTTTACCAAAACCTTCTGGGAGTCGTTGCCTGAAAATATCTTCTTTTCCTATAAGTCTATACCAGCCAAATCCTCTATCATCCCATCTTTCTAATAGTTCCATGATATACACCCCTGATACATAATCAATAAAAATGCTATAAACTCTTTTACGTTATCATTTTCATACGAAGCATATACTTTCTCAAAATATTCTATGCATGTTCTTACAGCTTTGTATGTTGACATAAGTCTACTCCTCAGCCAAATAATAGACTGTATATCTTCCATCCCGCTCTTTGCCTATTCTTTTTTCTGATAGCAGAAGCTTAAGCCTGTCTGAAATTTTGTTTTTTGATATAGGAATAATAGTTTCAATTTCATTCAGTCTGAGCGGCTTTCGTTTCAGTGCATGAGCAATCATTATATCGATTAGCACAGCTTCTGCCAGATTTAATGCTGTGTTAACTTCTTGCCTGCTGTTCGAGATCCATTTTGGCATTTTTTTATCACCTGGCATAGAGCGCATGTCTGAGATCTTACCCAACGCACCTATGTTCTGCAGGTTTTCAAAATGAGCATTCAATATCTTAAGCTCCTGAAGCAGAGCTGAATCCGTATCATTTCTTTTTTCATAAAATTCACTCGTGAATATATTATCCAGTTTCTCGGTTATTTTTTCTGTGTTTTTATTTACATTGCTACTGATAGATTTCAGTTCACTGGAACTAATTCCAGGAACCTCTATTCGTGAAACAGTTTCAACAACATCTTTTTTGATGTTATTTTCCAGATTTTTAACACTATTTAATATTTTATTATACACCTCATTACTCGGCTTGCCGTCTGCACCAGCAATCATAACAGGCTTCGACATCTGGTTTATAATTTCCTGTTTAAAAGATTCCATAGAACTGTCTGTAATGTTCATTTGTTCTGTAAATTTTTGCTTAAGGCTTTCTACAACATCACTCATAGCTGAAATATTTTCATGATAGCCGTGTTTTCTCATTTCAGCAAGCTCTTCTACAATTCTGCTGAAAATTGAGGAAACATCATCAATAGTAGCTGCATTGGAAATAAGATTTTGTAATTCATTTGACTGCTCCTTTAACAAAGAGATGTCACTTTTAATGTTTGCATATATTTTAACAATTCCGTTAGTATCCTTTTCCTCTATCATGGTTTTTATATTGTTTATCTTGTCTTCAAGATTTGACTGCATATCAACAATACTTATCAGATCGGTATTGCTGAGCCTGATGTTTTTCAGATCATCTATTTTTTCAGACAAAGAATTTAATGAAGCTTCAATTGTTCCGATTTTCTCTTCGAAATTAATCTGTATGATATTTTCCTGTTCACATTCTATAATTTTGCATTGGGACTCATCGGTTGGAAGCTCTTCGGTTTTGCGAATAATGTTGTTCACCATAAAGTAAATAATTATAGAAAGACTTAAATATTCATTGGTTACTTGTAGTTGCGGTTGTTTTCATTTTATGCATGATTTCCATACTACTCGGTTTGATTTTTCCTACCCTTCAATTCGTCCTGTCCCAATCAAATGCCATCTTCCGTTGATTTGCTTTGATATAGCAACCTGGTTGCCTTTATCAGCTGCAATCGGAATTTTCAGTTCAGCTTCAAAAATTTTCTTCTTCAGTGATTTTATAATGCCAATTGATCGCGAAATTCCAGAGGTTATCAAAAGAGCATCACCTGTCTTCAGACTGTCTATTTTTTTGGAGCTTGTGCTTCCAAATAATTCATAAGATATTTTTATTTTACCGTATATTTCCGGTACACTCCTGCTATGTGAAACAATGTTTCCAGCTAGACCATCGCCTTTGGAAAGAGATGGATCTAAAGATGTTTCTATGGCTATCAAACCGCCTGGATGGGTTTTATTCAGATTCTGGTTTTTTTGGACAATATTAGAAATCTTAGTTTTAAGTATCTCGTATTTTTCATTGATTTTCAAACCTGGGCTTATTATTATTTCATCGCCTTTTTCGAAAGTACCGGTAACTACGCTGCCGCCTAAAACACCGCCTTTTAATTCACTGATTTTTGCTCCCGGCTTGTTGACATCAAAGCTTCTTGCCACATAAAAACGGTCAGATGCATAAATTTCACGTTTAGGTGTTGGTATATAATTTTCTATAGTTTCTATCAGCATATCTATGTTAGCACCATAAATCGCGCTTACAGGAATTACAGGTGAATTTTCAGCAACAGTTCCTTTTACAAACTGCTTGATTTGTTCGTAATGTTCCTCAGCTTTTTCCGCTGAAACTGCATCTATCTTATTCTGGACTATAATTATTTTTTCAATTCCAGCTGAATTCAGTGCCTGCAGATGCTCAGCTGTCTGAGGCTGAGGGCATTTTTCATCAACACTTATCAGAAGCAGGGCTCCATCCATTAAAGCTGTTGCACCCAAGACAGTTGCCATAAGAGATTCATGCCCTGGTGCATCCAAAAAACTGACTGTTCTGGAAATTTCTCCATCTTCAAAACACTTCGGACATTTTTTTGAATTTGAATATGACTTGCATTTTTTACAATAATAGAATGTAGCATCAGCATAACCCAGTCTGATAGTAATTCCTCTTTTCATCTCCTCACTATGAGTATCAGTCCACTTGCCTGTCAGCCTTTCAGTCAGTGTAGTCTTGCCATGATCAACATGACCTACAAGACCGATGTTGATTTCAGGTAAATTTTTATTTTCATTATATTCAGCAGTGGTTTTCTTCGGCATAATAATTGTTCTATAGATAGGTTTATAAACACTTTTAGAAAATTTAAACTTTATAAATTTTTCTTATATCATGATATAATGATATCACAGGAGCAGATAAATCGCGGCGGAAGCAAATTAGAAATTACAAGGTCACTTATAGAAACTTGTGTTGATATTCCAACTCCACGTTCTGCATCAGCATAAGATATGGAAATATAGCCTGCGTCGCTTCTCAAACAATTTTTGGATATTTGGAGCATGGTTCATACAGGGTTTTAAAGAAGGCTCCATTGAATTTATTGGAAAGTCTTGGCTTATCCGAAAAGGATACAAATTATCAACAAGAATTCGTGGAAGCAGTTGTTTTTTCAGACGGAAATCATGGATTGATAGTGCCGGCAAAATATATTGATCGAGGTTGATTTCAACACAAAAGAAATTATGGATCGGTATCAATTTCTTATAAAAGTTTTTTGCAGGCTCCGAACCAAATATTCTACACCGGATTTTGTTAGGTTAAAACTCAATACCTTCCCTGACAGCATTTTTTATTGTTCCATGCTCCTTTGATTTTCTTGTAAATTCCTCAGGAGTATAGCATATCGCTTCGATATCTATATCTTCATGCCAATAGTTATAAATCAAAGCAAGTCGTTGTATAAAAGGAATCTCTTCAAATTTTTTGCTGACAATGACAAAGTCAAAATCACTTGTTTTAAAATTGTCACCACGTGCCCTGCTGCCAAAAAGAATTATTTTATGAGGCTGGAATGCTTTTTTTATTTCTGATGCAAATTTTTTAGCTATTCTAACTGTTTCTTTATCCGTAGTATCACCTTCTCTGCTGTATCCAGAAATTCTTTTGCCACAATGTCATCATAAAGCTCGTAAGGAATCTCCTCAGTGACATCAGGATATCTTGAAATAAAATATTGTGGACTTAATTTTCTAAGGCTCGGAAAAAAATTATCAGGCATTTTTGCTTGTTTACCTAAATACACCAAAGAATGCCCTTCAATTTTCTTTTCCTTTGATTTAAATAAAATCAAAGCCTTTAACGACTTTTCAACAGCCTGTTGACAGTAAAAAGCTGTACCATCGAAATTCTGCGTATTAAAAAGCACCTTTGCTTTTTTCAGATCATTTTTTCCCTGTTCCCACCAATTCTTTATTTCTCTTCTCAGTTCTGTCATATTTTTATTATTTTTCCTGTATATTTAAAATGAAGTTATCTCGTGTTGTAAGGAATTATATGTTGCCTTGAATATCTCATTTTTCACTCTTTCTCCTCGTCCTTTGTCGTTTCTTTTTTACCCAGAATCTCGTCAAGTTTTTGACTTCCTTCTTTTGTAACCTTGCAATTTATCTGTGCGATTTTTTCTGAAATTGTATTGCCCCGCAAAGACTTGCGTCTGCGTAGCCCTGGATGTTTTTGTTTCATTCCAGTACCTTTTTTAATGTTAAGGCGCTTTCTGCCGATTCCAATAATATCATGTTTCATTGGAAAACCATCAACATCAGAGCCTCCTGTTATATGCAATTCATATCCATTCAGTCCGAGAATTTCGCCATTAATTTTATCGCCGATGGTTTTTCCGATCACAGCTACACATTCATTTTGGTCTTTTTCAACCTGATAACTGGTTTTCTTGTCACTTACAACAAACTTGAAAACTGCCATTTGTATACCTCCCAGTTTTATTAACCGGGCTAAGTTTTATATTATTATTTCAGATAACAAAGTTTATATACCTTGTTCATCCGAGACTTGCAATAAAATCGTCGTGATTTGGAAAGGATTCATAATGCTCTCTTAATATTTTTCTTCCACGATGAAGCCTGCTTCTTACTGTTCCAACCGGTATGTCTAATGTTTCTGCAGCTTGATCATATGTAAGATTATCAAAATCGCACAGTAAAACAGTACCAGAATATACATCAGGCAAGACATTGTTTACATGCCTGCGAACAACAGAATCTGTCTGGCCCAATATCACAGCTTCTTCTACATCATCAGTGCCAAGCATAAATTCTTCTGACATAGCATCTAGTCCAACAGTTTTCACTCTTCGCGTAACATTTCTATAATGATCAACTAAAATATTTTTTGCTATTCTATGCAACCACCCATTAATAGAAGTTAGACCATGAGGAACAAATCTGGGAAGATATTTATAAGCTCTGATCAAAACATCCTGTATTAAATCTTCTCTATCCTCCTTAGGCAGGTCCTTGAAAACCCAGCCGATCACAGTGTATACAGTATGTTTATCTTCGTATAAGATATCTACTGCTCCACGAAAATCCCCTTTTTCATAGCTTCTTAAAAATTCTCTGTATACATTATTCTCTTCCATTCTCAAATTTAAGATAGAAAAATTTTTAAAGCAATCATTTTAAATATAGATAATAGGCCCCGGTAGCTCAATTGGTAGAGCGACTGCCTCGTAAGCAGTAGGCCGTGAGTTCAACACAACCCTTTTTGAAGATTTGAAATTCATGATTATCAAAAAGCATTGACGGAAATAATATTACAACCCTTTTTGAAGATTTGAAATTCATGACTATCAAAAAGCATTGACGGAAATAATATTACAACCCTTTTTGAAGATTTGAAATTCATATTGAAATCGGGTGTGAAAATCTCATCCGGGGCTTTAATCCTAATGAAACATCATGAAATATTAAACCTTAACTCTTCCCTGATTTAGGGTATAATTCTTTAATTAAAGCCGTTTTCCTTCGTGAAATCTTATTACAATAGACGATAACTATTTATATGTATA
>JAGVVW010000027.1 GCA_018304635.1 Candidatus Aenigmatarchaeota archaeon | reverse complement strand
CACTACCTAATGAGAAGGTTATGCTTTTCATGTTTTCACCTCGAATACATGATGCATAACCTTTCTTTAATTATTATCTAAGTGGCGAAGTCAGGTTATTATATAGAAAACCGGATTGCAGAAAAAATAATAATAGCAACAGAAAGGGTGTAAATATGCCAGAATGGGACAACAGGAACAGACCAAAGGGTTATATCATCAGTGTTACACCGGGCTTTGCACAATATGGTCAGGGTGAAGAGCGTTTGCAAAATATGGGGCTTGCAAGAAAACTAGTCAAAGCTGCACGACTTGGATTTGAATTTGCAGAAATTGATTTTGAAGAGCTTTCAGAAATGTTTGAACCTGACATTGAAAAGCAGGTTAATCAAGTTAAGACAATACAGAATCTTGAAGTTGGCCTGCATTTACCAGTTTCAATGGATCTCTGTCTGGCTGAATCTTATTTATGGCGACAGATGCATATCCAGCTGTCTTACGGCGCTATAGCTGCTGCTGAAAAACTGAAATCTAAATTTATTTTGTTTCACACCTCGTCAAGAGCAAGGCCGTCAATGGCATCGCGAATGGGCGGCAGGGAATACCCTGCAAAAATGGCTGCATGGAACGGCACGAACCTGGGATACTTTATAAGAAATGAAGGTATGTTAGATTGGTTTATGGCTAAATTTATCCGAGTTTTGTTTTCAGCAATGGGTCTAGCAGGTGATCCTGCTATAGTTACATACTTTGATGAAAAAGCCACAAAGGAGAATAAAGGATTTGAACAATCTAAAAAAGATGCAGAAACTGAAAGAAACAGAATATATGAAAAATATATAACACCTAAAGAAAATGCAATACAACAAGAAATTGAACAATTTAAAACTGAGCGTGACCAACTGAGAGAAGAGATTGCAAATGAACAGAGAAAATTACAACCCGATATGAAAAAAATTGAAAGATTTGCAAGAAGAATAGAATATATAAATCAGATTGAGATACCACGACGTGAAAGCCGTGAATACAAAAATCAGGTTGTTTTGAAAGCTCTCAAAGAATCAGGTCAAGAAGAAAGGTTTAATCTCTTAGATACCGTTGTCAGCTATTCGCGGAGCCATAACTTTTATAATGTTTTTGATTACTGGGCATCACGCGGCTCAGAAGCTGAAGAGCATATAGCTTATCATGTTACAGCAAAGTGGATGTTTAAAAACAAAGACCCTCTGTATGTCAATATTGTAAAGAAAAATACTATAGATCCTGATAAGCTGGTATATGATGCCAACACAAAGGCAAATATAGGACCTGAAACAGCCCGTTCCCTGGAAGAAATTATCACAGCTGTTGCTGCCAAATATACACACGGGCATTTAATAACAAAAGAAACTGACTATGCAATACCAGTTGACAGAGATGGAAAATTTACAAAAAGATTAGCATCATCTTACATGAGCGTTCTGGATTACTGCAAACGCCACAAAGTGCATGTGTTCATTGAAACCAACATGCCGGGCGGGCATGAAGGCGAAGGCGGTGGTGCACCACCTGGCGAACTCAGAATAATCAAAGCAACAGATCATGTTGAAATTGTAAAAGCAATTGACCCTGAAAATCTTTCATATTGCATGGACTTTGAACACTTGTTGACAAATTATGTTGACCCTGAAGCTGAAGCAGAAGAACTTGCAAAAAATGGCGGAGGCAAATATGTCCGTTGCCTGCATACCAATGCACCACGGCCAATCAAAGGCGCTCATGCAACAATTTTTCCTATATCAAATGACATGTACATTCTTTACAGATATCTGCACAAAATGCGGCAAGCCGGATGCAAGAATACATACATTATCTGGGAAATGGGCTCCTATGGTGTCAGGGAAAGTGCTATAGCTTATCGTAGATTAATCCATGCTCTTGAATCTGAAACTCATCCAGATAAACTTTCAAAAGAGTTCTTTGGACTTGACAAAACATTCGAAGCTTTGCAGAATACAGCAATTCGCGAGCACGCATTTGATCCATTAGAAGGCACTCTTCAGATACCAGAAGAAAGCCACACATTCCTGGGCAAATCTGCAGTTGACAAAGGAAAAGCTGAGCTCTGGGCAAGGAGAAAATACAGATAAAATATACAGATCAACCAAAAATGTAATCAGCACCTTTGTTATCTGTTATAATAATTTCTTGCAAATGACTCAACATCTTCTATAGTTAATGTCATGAAATGTCCGTTCGTGGAAGCTTCAAGTAAGCTGACTCGCTCCGAGCATAACCTATGAAAAGAAGTGAGCTACCACATTTCGGACACTTTAATCAGAAACAGCCGCAGCCTAAAAAGGCGGCGGTTTTATACTTTATTTACAGCTAAAAACTGAGTTAATTCGGTCAGGATTGGTTCTCTTCCATAAGTTTTTACAAATTCGCCTTTTAGCCATTTATTACAAAATTCACGACCAGCTCTAAAGCCCGCGGAATTTTCGCTACCAATATTTATTTCAGTCGGAAGTATCGCTGTATTTTCTCCGAAAGGTTTGTATACACCAAAGTATGCCTCACGACCTTTTTCTTCTGTGATTCCTATAGCTTTTTTAATTCCAGAACATAATTCATGACTCGTGAGAACTTTATATAAAAATTCTTTTTCCAAGACTTCACCATTCACAACATTCGTCATAGAGTTTTATTAATTAGATAAAAGTATTTAAAATTTAAATCATGCCTGAAAGCATCGTACAAATGCATTATACCATTCTGAAGGACATATATTCAAAAATTTATGTCCTTCAGTATATATGACATATGGATGCAATCATGATTTCCAGAATAATTTCACGCAATTTATATGTCACGGCCTTTCACAGTCTTTCTTCCGTTTTCTTTTGCTCTTTCAATTGCCCTATTAAGAACTCTTTCAACCTCTCTGCTCAACGCAGCAGCAGCATCCCCTCCAAAGCTCATTTTTCTTTTTGCTGCGATTTCGCGAACTTTACTTTTTACAACAAGCATATTTAAACCTCCTAAGTATTTTATAGAAACTACATATAAATTCTTTTGCATTATCAGTCAGAAGGTGTAAGAATAATAATTTTTTCATTACTATTAATTTCTTGTATATAAGCCAGTATGCCTCACATCATGACCACGCATTCCCCACTCAACGTTAGTTGCATTATATCTGCTGGTATTTAAGTCCATTACATAAGCAAATTCTTTAGACCCTCCTGATAGGTCTATATCTCCGTCTCCATCTAAGTCATTTATTGAAATTATAGAGTATAGTGCCATATTTGGAAGGGCTTTTGGAAATCCTGGTACCTTATTGCCGTTGCGGTCAAATGCAAAAATCTTTCCATACTCTGGATTTCCAGGCCAATTAAGATAGTAGGTGCTAAGCAGCACTTCTGGGTAGTTATCGTGGTTTATGTCAGCTATAACAGCTCCGTTGGCTGAATATCCTAGTCCTTTGTCGTCAACTAATTCCCTGTAGCCGTTAGTCCATACATATGTTCCGTTGTCATGCCATGCATAAAGCTTGTCGTCGATTGTACCAGCAAAAATTTCTAACCTACCATCACTATCTATATCTCCTAAAGCTATTGGTGTATTGACTGGACCATATGAAACATAGTTCGGCCATCCCGATACAATAGAACCATTACGATGCCATGCATAAACTACACCTTCGGTTCTATCATAACCATCATCTGCACCCATCACTATCTCCAAGTCACCGTCACCATCTATATCTCCAATTGCAGGAGAAGATAGATGAGCTCTACGATCACCTACATTTTGCGGCCAGCCTGGAAAATTTCGTCCATTATAACGCCATATATAAACATTTGCATTGTCATTTCCAATTATTATCTCAAGTTTTCCATCTCCATCAAGGTCTGCTAATGCAGGGGTTTGATAAAATTGACCCCATCCTGCTTGTGTTAAACCGTTTCTATTTACAACAGTTTTTGGAAACCCCCGTACAATAGTTCCATTGTGATGCCATACATAAAATTGTTTTGTGTTTTTATCTGCTACACCAACTGCAATTTCAAGGTCGCCATCATTATCAATATCTCCAATCGCTGGCGAAGAGTAGACTTTCCCGTAGGTCTGTTTAGGCCATCCCCTAACCAACTTTCCGTTGTGATGGAATCCATAAACCTTGCCGTCATAAGAACCGACAAAAATTTCTAGATCTCCGTCATTATCAATATCAGCTAGTGCAGGAGAAGATATAACGTAACCTCCAGTTACTTTAGGCCACCCCTTAATTAATGTTCCATTATAATGCCATGCATAAATCCTGTTATCCCCATATCCTCCTCCCATAACATATTCCAAATCGCCATCATTGTCTATATCTCCTATAGCTGGGGATGACGTTCCATCTCCGATTATTTTCTGAGGCCAGCCAGTCAAACAACCTACACATATTAAATCTGCGTATGCAGTGGACAATATAAAAATAAATACAGCAATTAAAGCTGCTGCGATTAAATGAATTTTCATAACATTATTACCATAAAAAAGCATTTAATACCATACCTGATACCAAATCAGTTATTTTTTCGCTTTTTGAGATAAAAGAAAGTAACAATAATTATAATGATAATTAAAATTAAATATAGTGGTTAATATGAAGGAAGACCACAGCCACAATTCATCATTTTAAATATACATCTATTTTCATACTTGTAAGCTGTCCAATAATTGGTTCTGTTTAATATTTTTATTTTTGAACAATTAATAGCATTTTTATCTTCAACTTTTTTTGAATTTTTAATATTCTTGATCGCTTTGTTTAACAATACCACCATATTGATAATCCATTTCCTCAAGAAACTGTAAAATCGTTGTGTTGTCATTTTTGCTTAAAAAGTGTTTATTTTGTTTTTAAAGCTTCCCAAATAATAGGGTTTTTACCAGATTTACAGCGAAGAAGGAGAAATAACTTTCAGCGATTTAATATCAGTAAAATGCTTTGTATTGTCTGTCAAAAGCACAAATGAATTTATGATGCAGATAGAGCTTATTAGAACATCACGTATTTCAAATTCCGACAAAATACAATATTGTCGGAACAATGAGAACAGCCATGAGCAGACCCCGCTGCACATTCTGCTGAATAACTAAAAATCCAAGCGAAAAACAAGTAACGAGTACCAGTAACCCCATTAGCCCGGTAAAAATAGAAACCATGTAAACAATGAAGACCAGAATGCATGATATGACAAGCCTGTAATTGATTCTGTGAATGTGATTTCTGCAAAATAAAGAGAAATTAAGTGTAAATAATGAAGCCAGGCCAACAGCAACAAGGCTCGCGGAAATTATAACCAACACTTCCGGCAGCTGGATCTCGCTGACACTTGAAATTGCAACAGCAATTCCTGACCTTGATTTTTGAATGAGCCACAATGAAATAATTGATATTAGGATATTTGATGTTACTAGTGCCCCGAGTGTCACCATGAATGAATGCCTGTTTTTGGAGCTGAAAAATCCTGCAACCTGGCTGGATCCAAGACCAGGAAGAAATCCTGAAATTATTCCAGATAGTGTTCCGAAAAAAGCTGGTTTAATTACAGAACCACATTTTTCTTCTTTATCCTGTCTTTTTATTTCAATATTTTTACTGAGCTGAAAAACAATCATACTCACTGCAAAAAATCCCGAGAAAACCGGAAGCAGAATCATATCCACTTTTATGTCTATTCGCTGCAGCATTATGCCGAGAGCAGCTGCTGAAGCAAAACAGAAAACTGTTATTAGTCGCCTGTCCTTCCATATCATCCAGATGCAGGCTGCTGAAAGCAGTATCCAGATAACTGGCTTTATTAAAGAGTAAAGCACTGGCAATCCAACCGCAATTAGAGGAAACAACAAAACAAGAATTAAGACAGAAATCAGCGAGCCAGTAACAGCTAAAACCACAGCAGTGTGTCCAGCTCTATTCTGCAAAAATACCTGAGATGGCAAAAGCGAAAATTCCTTGCCTTCATCCGGAGCACTGAAATAAATTGAAGGTATAAAATCCGCAATGCTGTTGCTCACAGCTAAAGCAGTAAGCATAGCAACCATAATCAGCGGTTCGCCTGTAAACAAAAATGGAATCAGAAAAACAACCATATTCGGATGCAACCCCGGAATCAGGCCTAAAACAATGCCTAAACCAACTCCAAACAAAATATATATAAGTATCCCAACAAACATAATTATAACAACTTTAGTAAAACTTTAATTACTATTCCCCGTTTAGGGGGATAAGAACTGGCAGAGAAGGGAAGATAATGCTAGGAAAAATAGATCCAAAAAAAATGGAAAAGCTCATGAAAAGACTGAACATGGACGTGACTACGCTGGATGCTGAAGAAGTAATCATAAAGATGGCTGACAAAAATATCATAATATCCAGGCCTGAAATTATGATAGCAAATATGATGGGCAAAGAAGTTTATCAGATATCAGGTGAAATCAGTGAATCTGTTCCGGTAAAGGAAGAAGATATTTTAATGGTCATGGAACAGACAGGCAAAGACAGGCAGACTGTTTCTGAAGTGCTTGAGCGGCTGAATAATGATCTTGCTCAGGCAATCAAAGAACTGAAAAATGGAAAAAAATAATTATTGAGGAATCGTTGAAAATTATTTTCAGTTAAGTTTTTTCATCAGGGCTTAAAGTGTATTATAACCCACCATTTTCAGGTGGCTTACAAAGTGTCAAACTTGTGTATAATAATTTCATTTTCAATGCATCTGCTGATGTCATGATTTTTTCTATTTCACCTAAGCCAGTTTCTTGTTGGAACATATATCTTTTCAGTATTGAATTGCAAAACATTCAATAAAGGCCTTTCTCCTGTAACAAATCTGTTTAGACTACTATATACCCTTATTCTGTCTTTTTTTTCAATTCGCTCTCCGGTTTCGTGGAACACTTGCACGGGAAGCAATCGTAATTTGTAATCCAAAGTGCAGTATTGATCTAAAGTTAAACCGCCATAGGCACCACTATAAAGCATCCATGGAAAAAGGTATAAGACATCTTTTGTATCGGGATCATCAATTTCAATAAGTCTTCTTGCTAAAATATCAGTCTCAGTTTCGCGATCATCTACGCATGTAGCTTCTTGCGACCTGAATGCTTCTTCAATTTTTGGAACATGATAATATCTGAATTCTACATTTCCTGCTCTGCCGCGCCTCATTTCAATATCTTTAATAGTATCATATTTTTTTCTATCAGAGTGAACCTGGATATCAGGATCTTTTCTTGCCATGATATGATTATAGCATGTAAAAACTTATAAATACCTTGAAAGCTATAAATACATCTTTGAATACATTTTATATATGAAAAAATCATCTAGAAAAATCAAGAAGTCATCAAAAAAATCTTCAAAAAGAGAGAATCTTACACTCATATATGCCAGCGTAATTATGCTGCTGCTCTACTTTTTTGTAGGTTATGCAATATCAGCCAATAGCAATGTATCAGGAATGATATTGGCTGAACAACAGAAATCCACGCCATGGTCATGGAGTCATTGCTCGCCAGAACATCCATGCGAATCTGGTATGGGTGACTGCGATAAAAACAATGATTGCATTTCCAACAACTGCCTACAGGATGTTGGCTCTGCATATCAGCAAAATGAAATGTTGGATGTGTGCCAATAGTTACTCTCTTTCCCTTTTGAAATTTATGAAACTGTATGTTATAAATTTAAATACGGAATTCGTTCTTTAGTAATAATACTTCCCTTGTGCTTTTTGCTCCTGATCCTTTTGGCTGCCGGGTTTATTGATTCTCGGCTGTTTTGTCTGCGAATCCCGGCGATATGTAATATCTAAATATTTCATAAATTCATTCATGCCGCGCTTTTTTTCCAGCGGCCCGATTGCCTGCCCTGAAACACCGGACTTGCCCCTGAATAACAAAATCTTATCGCTGATAAAATCTATAAACTGAATATCATGGTCAACAACAAATGCACTAACCTCTCTCATTTTTATTATGGTACGGATTATTTTTGCAAGCTCCCACCTGCTTTCAATATCTATATAGGCTGATGGCTCATCCAAAACAATTAAATCAGCATCACTACCAAGCACATGCGCGATCGCCAGCTTCTGCATTTCACCGCCTGATAGATTTTTAACAATTTTGTCCATTAGTGGGTTCATGTGAAGTGAATATAATATCTGATTTCTAAACCATTCCTCTGAAAAATATTTCGTATGCATAGACAGAAAATCCTCAACCGTACCTTTATATTCACTTTTTGGATGCTGTTCTTTGTATGCAATTTTGAGCCTGGATTCTATGGCACCTTCTGACGGCTTTTCAATTCCTGCAATCAATCTGAGAAATGTTGTTTTCCCAAGTGCATTGGCACCAAGAACTCCAATAACTTCTTTCTGATGTATCATGCCCTGACTAACAGAAAGAGAAAATTTTTCATATCTCTTTTTCATTTCCGGAAACCTAAAAAGTACACGGCCTTCATCATATTCAGGCATTGCTTCTGCAAATGAAATTTTATCTTGTCTCATTCTTACATTTTCTTCGGGTAAAAAACCTTCCAGATAATCATTTATTCCTTTTCTCGTAGTTTTCATATACGAAACAATACCATAAGCACCTGATGCACCATATAAAATATGAATATTATCGCACAACATATCCAGCATTCCAAGGTCATGCTCAACTATCAAAACCGGTTTATTTTTTGTCTCTGTAAATTTTCTGATTATTTTTGAAATATTAACTCTGTGTCTTATATCACAAAAAGAACCAGGCTCGTCAAGACAATAAAGGTCAGCTTCTTTACTAAGACAGGCTGCAATTGAGATCCTTTGAAGCTCTCCTCCGGATAATTTAGAAATATCCTGATCCATCAGCTCTTCAATTTCCAGATCTTTCAGCAGTTTTCTATCAGTATTTTTTAGAATTTTCAAAACTTTTCCGGAATATAAATTTGGTATGAAACTAATTTCCTGTGGTTTATAGCTTACTTTTATATCGCTGTTGGAAAGTCTTTCCAAAAATAAATGAAGTTCACTTCCGCGAAAGTTTTCTATAACATCATTCCATGAAACTATCTCATTATAATTGCCCATATTCGGCTTCATTTGACTGCTTAAAATTTTTAGTGCTGTTGTTTTTCCAACTCCGTTCGGACCAAGCAGGCCGACAATCTTTCCTTCAAGAGGAATAGGCAGTCTGTAAAGCCTGAACATGTTTGACCCATACATATGAACTGGCGATTCTTTCAGTTCTTCAGCAAGATTTATAACAGTAATAGCATGAAACGGACATTTTTTAACGCACAATCCGCATCCAATACACAGTGATTCATCTATATGTGCAAAGCTTACATTCTCATTTCCTGTCATTTCATTTGCAACCCAGATGCATTTTTCATCCTGCCTGTTAACCGGGCAAACCTTAACACAGGGTTCGCCTGATTTATCAGGCTTGCATCGCTCCCTGTCAACAACAGCGATTCTTTGCGGCATAATATAGAATTCTATGCTAAACTATTTTAAATGATAAATTAGTTTTTTCTTTCCATGCAGGCTTTCTTTTTTGAAAAAAAATACAGAAAAAAGAAAGAGTGCAACGCTGGGAGCAGGAATTTCCAAACCAACCCCTTTTCAAAAATTATATTCTCTGACTTTCAAGCCGGTCTTTTTTTGAGACGAAAAAAAATATTATTTATTTTCGCCGTGATTTTTCTCTTTCCCCAAGGACTTTCTCTTTTTTTAAAAGAGAAAGGGCTTATTTGAACCTGCGCGCCCTTGCGGGCACCAGATTTATGGTCCCCTCATCAACAAAGGACTCATCATATCCGCCGAATCAGAGTCAAGCCATGTTATCACAGGAGATCTCAAGTCTGGCGCGTTTAGCCCCTTTATCAACTAATTGATAACCCTCGGTTTATTTTCTTTCCCCAAAGGGCTTTCTTTTCTTTTTAAAGAAAAGAAAGGGCTTAACCTAGCTCCGCCATCCCAGCATTATTAATCATTAAGTTAATAATGCTTATAACCTTTTAGGGCAAATCACATGTACTCTATAATTAATTTTAGCCTAAATCACGTTCAAGCCTTATTAATTTATAAACTAAAAAATGATGATTTGTTATGCTCTTTATTAATAGTTTATGACGCTGGGAGAGGGACTTTTCCTTTCATCAGGACTAATATTTTTTTCGTCAACGTTTTTTCGTAGAGATAAATCTATAGCCTCGAAAAAAGGTTGTTTTGAACCCTCGACTCCTGGATGGAGTACGTAATTGACAATTACGCGCACTCAACCTAACTCTGCCATCCCAGCTTCGTCAATTCAAAAACAAAACTTTAAATAATTTTACAACATTTTATTTTCATTATGTTTAGTAAACTTTATATATTTAACACTCGGTGGGTATTAATAATGTAGAAATTGTATATTTTAACAGTTTAAGCTGATTTTTGCAATATTATTCTCGTCGGCTGCGCGATGGGAGATTTTTTTCTTAATTTGTGCGTATCTGTCAATGACATGGCAAGTGCCAGCAGTTCACCGCGTAAAGTATAAATTGCAACGAGATCATTTTTTTTGATTGTATTCTCATATCTGGAAATTCCTTCAGTGTAAAGCACAGCACCATTTGCTACACTGGAAACAGCTGTATCTTTTATCACAATTTTTCCAAGGTGCTCAGTTGCTTCTTCAACAGGCAGTATCATTTTCCGGATTTCATCTGACCCTGTTTTTTTCCAGTTCTCGTAAGCTTCTTTAATCTGATTAAGACTGTAAGAATTTTCTTCAGTGAATCGGCCAGCTGAAATTCTTCGCAGTTCAGTCATATGGGCACCGCCAATTTTTTTTCCAATGTCATCAACTAACTTTCGTATGTATGTTCCTTTTTCGCATTTTACGCGAAAACAAATGTCGCGATTGGATTTTTCAATAATTTCAAATTCGTATATTTTTCGTTCACGCTCCTGCCTTTTTACAGAAGAACGAACAGGCGGGGTCTGTTTTATTGAACCAAGAAAATCTTTCAGTACTGCATCAATTGAAGCATTTTTATGCAGTTTCATTATGCCTATATACTCTTTATCAAGTCCCTGCAAAGCAGGCATGACTTTACATGCATTTTCAAGTGCAACTATGAGCACACCAGTTACAGCAGGATCAAGCGTTCCTGAATGCCCTGCTTTATTCAACTCAAGCGCTTTCTTTACATAAGAAACAACATCATGACTCGTAGGACCAGACCATTTATCCAGAATTAGAATTCCATTTTTTATTAAATTTTCAACAGGCCTATGACCAGGATAGCAACCTTTATTCGGATTAAAAATATCACGCGACAATTCTATCCAGCTCAAACTTCCACCTTCATAAGTTTCTTAATTATAAACATTGAAGCAAATGAAACCAGGATGTACCATCCAAACCAGCCGACATCTTCACCAAACAAGGGTAAAGAAACCGGAAGCACAGCAATTACTTTTTCAACTTCAATCCCTTTACTTGTACTAAAGAAACTGGAATCCTCAGGAATGTATTTTACTTGATACTGGGTGTTAGTAATATTAATTCTGCATGTTGTGCACGGTGTTTCGTTGTTTAGTGAAATGCTTTCATTCACAACATTCATATAGACACTGCTTCCGCCAATATCAATATTACCTGTCTGAATCGGTACTGTACTTATAAAAGCAGATGCCAAAGCAGGCAGTGTGAATAAAAAAATAACCAGTGAAATCAGCATTGGCTTCAGTGTCATTTTCATTATTTTATTCTGCTCTGACATGGATTCAGACATTATTTTTTTGGCTTCTTCCATATTACCTTCTTTTTGAAGTTTTTTCCACTGAGCCATATATTCTTTCTGTTTAGTTTTGATCTCCCTGACTTTTTTATGATCTATCATGATCTTGTAAAAGATATTTGATAAAATGAGAATAAAGATTGAAAAAATCCATATGCTCATAGTAGATGGCATAAAGCTGTCCAGCCATTTTTTCTTTTTGTATTATACTAAACTGCGTACTTGACATATTTTACGCAGTTTGTATATCGATAACTGCTATTTGCTTGTAATCTACACTTATACAGTTATTAATATCTTCCCTTTTCTTTTTACTCTTTTCGTATTTCAAATTTCTTAACTCTGAATCCTGTACCGATTGACTGTGTTTTTTTACACTCAGCGCACTTATAACGGAGATCAAGCTTTTTTGTCGGCTTTTCCCGACCTTTTGGATTTTGTCTTGGAAATGATCCGTAACCTTTCATTTTCCTCATGAACCTTCTTTGGCTGCGGCTGTTCTTTTTTCTCGGCTTTCGTTTAGCTTCAGTAACAGTCTGCTCCGTATATTTTTTGCAGAATCTGCAATATCTTCGCTGAACTTTTGGAATTATCACCCGGAAAACACCTCTACATATCTTTCTTTTCGCATTCTTTTATAATACCCTTAGTTATTAAAAGCTCTGCCATATCGTCAGGAAATGTTAATATATCATGTTTTTTTAAAGTATAAATTTTTTCATCTGTGCCAACAAATTGTTCAAGATTCTCCAAAACCTGATACATCTTAGCTATAGGTTTGTTTCTATCCAGCCTTTTAATATTTATTTCGCGGAATTCCTGCACATGATTTTTTATTTTTTGAAACATTTCAGCTTCATCCCGGATCATGTTTTTTACAGGCATATCCGTGGTAGTTGAAAATGACACAAGGTTAAGAATCTTTTTTTCCCTGATCTCAAATATTCGCCTTAATGTTCTTTTTATGGATTCCACTTCCATTGCATCTTCTGCTTCTTTGACCTGTTTCTTTTCCAAATATTCTGCAACATCCTCAATAAGAGTAACTGGAAGTTGCTGAAGCTCTTTTGTAGAGTTTTCAGTTCTTTCCAGGTCGCGAATTTTTTGAAATGTGATCATTCTAGGGAACACCACCTTAAAGTTTATATCATTTTAAAGTTTTCTTAAGGGAACAATAATTTACGGTTTTAAATTATATTTTCTTTTAAGAGCATTCAGCATTTTCACCAGCGGTGAGCGCCAGTCATCCTGCAATTGGGATTTTATCAACCGAACCAAAATCTTGTCTTCAGCTTTTAATCCTGACTTTTCAAGATATTTGCATTTTGACAGAACTTCAAAATCTTTATCATTTGATAAAACGTATCTTTTTCTTTCTGCCGCAGAAATTTTAAACGCGTTTAGAAAATTTTTCTTCATAAAATTCTTCATCATTTTTTCATTAGCAAAGTTAATGCATTCTTGTTCTATGCACATTAAGGCTTTTCATGCTTGGAAATCCTTTGCTGCACGTTGAACATTTGTATATATTGTCTTTGGGCCCGGATTTTTTAAATCCATAACTTACTGGATTTTTTATTTTTTCGCAGATACTATCAGGATTGCAGACTTTTATTCCTTCATAATATATTCTGCAGTTTGGGGGTGGGACTGGATCTTTCATCAGGTTATATCGTAAAGTACTGTCTATAATGCTCAAACTCAGATTGGGTGTATTTTTTTTGTTCCACTCAAAGACGTAATTTCGTATGTCATGCTCTGTCCAGTTTGAGCATCGAAGAAATTGTATCAGTGCAAACAGCGAGCGTTTTTTGCCGTCTTCCAGTCCGCTGCTTATTATTTTCATACATGGCGGGAACAATTGTTCGGGAATTTTATCATATCTCTGTATAATCGGAATTTCTTTTTTAGATTCTTCTTTTGTAACAGATGAATTCCAATCAAGTACTTCAATCAGAAATTGTTCAGCTTCACCTTTTTCCGGCGTATTAATTTGATTCATTCTCACTGACTCTGGTTTTGCAAAATCAGTTTTAAAATTTTTCAAATTTTCAGATGAAATTGGGATAGAAACCAGCCATGTTTTTTCATTTAAGCTGTAAGGTGCACGAAACATGTGTCGCTTTCCCCAATTTTCTTCCAGCTCTATAAATTGAAATGATTTAATTTTAGCTATCTCAGACTTTAGAAATCGGGCAATAGCTCTTGGAATTTCAGGATATTTATTTCTTAAAGGCTCATAATTTATTTCATACGGAAACATTTTCCATGGTAATATTATGTGGAATCCTCGGCTTCCGCTGAATTTGATGAACTGATTTTCAATTCCGTACTTTTTTAAGACTTTGCATATAACTAAGGCATAATCTTTTGCCAGCTCTATTCCTTGTGAAGAATCCATATCCAGAACAAGATCCCATCCTATTCTTGCTTTTTCATCGCCAGCAAGCATTGGATTTCTCCATAATTCAACTGAATAATGAAACGACGTAACGCCACGCTGAACCCATGAGACAACATCAGCTTCATATTGTAGTACATCAGGCCGTTTGTCATACATGCCATTCAAAAGCCGGCCTGCAACCTCCCGGTTAGCTGCATTTTCTACCAATGCTTTGGAAATTTCAGGTTGCTTATAATATGCCAAGACTTTCCATTGATCCATACTAATATTTTCATATAAAAAGATTTATATATTTTTCATTCCATTCTTCTCAATTGTCATGCCTGCTAATTACACAGAAAAACTTTTAAGCTCACTCAATAACAGTTCCCTTGAATTTTCTTCCATGAAGAATAGCTTTTGTGTCTCCAATACCTTTTACAAAAAAGACCTTAATCCTGTTCTTCTTTGCCAGTTGCGATGCTTTTGGATCAAAGGGTATATGCATTCCTGGTTTCCATTTCGTCTTATGTAGGATTTTTTCAAAATATTCACTCCATGTTAAATACCTGAACAGCTTTGCGTTTTTATTTTTATGAGGGTCCGTATCATAGATATAATCCGTATTTGAAACATTGATAATAAATCTTGCGTGATTTTTTACTGCGATCAATACTGCATCATAATCAGTTGAAAATCCGGGTTTCCATCCCGATGTCACAACATGTTTTTTTGTTTTTAATTTTTTTGAAGGATCAGATATTATACTGTGTTCTATATTGAGCGCACGCTTTACTAACTCTGCATTCAGCTGCGTTGCACAGATGCCTATCCAGTCCAGATCATTTTTTGAAGATTTTAAAATACGTGCAGCATTCTGATATTTTCGTGCAGTGCTTCCCCCGCCGCAAACTATAACCAGCTGCTCTTTTGAATTACGGATAATTCTGGAAAATTCTCTTATAAATTTTAAATCTATTTCATTAGGAACGATCACTGAGCCACCGAGTGAGATAACAATCATATCATATTTTATACTTATCATTGTAAATAAAGCTTTCTTTGCCAAAATTCAGTGAAAGCAAAAAAAACTGATTTCTGCAACATCACCCCACAACATCGAATGGCTTGGTTCTTCCATATGGTACTGGCCCTCTGACTTTGCAATACTCTTCAATATTTTCCTTGAACCACGGATAATTTGTTTTCTGGATTTTTCCTATAAGATAGTAACCTACAGCCATCATTAGTCCGTAATCAGCATTTTCAGGTATCGGGATATGAAGTCTTTGCGTACCATAATAATTTACATTAGCTCCAATTCCTATCCAAAGTTCTTCGTTGCTTATGCTTATATTTTTTGCGTGGCGTGCTGTACCTTCTGTAAATGCTCTGCCGAATACATGAGGACAAAGAAGCTCATCAAATTTCGTTTTATACATATCGCATATATGAACAAATTTGTCAGGCACGACAATTACATAAGCACTGTATTTTCCTATTGTTCCCGAAATATCTGTTGCTTCTAAATATCTCAATATTGCCTCTGGATTTTCTCTTGTTTTTCCAAGTATCATACCCATGTAAGTTGAAGTATTGTATGTATAAGGTTCAGATAGTTTGGGTGAAACTATTGTGTTTTCAATGCCAACGACATGACCACATTCAGAATTTTCAGTACATGTAAGTAATTTGACTGGGAGATTTTTCTGCTGAAAAAATTCAGCTATTTGTACAGAATCCTTGCTGCCTGATGAAGAAATAACAACCACACCATCTGCATAATTCTTATAAGTCTCATAAACCTGTCTAAAAGTGCTTTCTGTTGAAAAGCCTGCACACTTGTCAGAAAAAAGTATTTTCCCTGCTGGAACAGCATTGCCGCTTCCAGCAACTATGGGAAACTTAAAGGAAATATTTAAATCAAGGGATTTTCCTGAAAAAAAATTCAATGCATTTATAACAGCCTCATCCAAGTCAGGTAATTTGTCCGAATCAGGCATCATTAATTTATGAAGCATCTTAAGTTTTTAAACATTTCCAACGATATTAAATCTATGTCATATTCATATTATCGTAGAAATTCTCGGGTTCAAATGTTGGAAATGATGAAGATTATTAAAAGCTACTAGAGATAGATGGTGATTTTAAATGGGATTAAGACCAGGACGATGTTATACAAAAATTCACAGACCTTATACACGCCAGTCGAGGAGAAGGCCAAGAAAAGGATATGTAAAAGGTGTGCCTAAACCAAAGATTACTGTATTTGAAGCTGGAACAAAAGACAATTATAAAAATACTATTTTTTTAATTTCAAAAGATCACAAACAGATAAGGCACAATGCACTTGAATCTGCTCGTGTTGCAGTTACTCAGACACTGGAAAAACACATAAGCAAAGGCGAAAAATTCTTCTTCAAAACCCGTGTCTACCCGCATCATATTCTAAGAGAAAATGCAATGGCAACTGGTGCAGGTGCTGACCGATTTCAGCAGGGAATGCGTGCCTCATTTGGCAAGCCTATTTCAACAGCTGCACAGGTTAAAGTTGGACAAAAAATCATGGAAATCCAGATAAATGATGCTAACCTGAAACTTGCAAAAAAAGCATTCAAACAAGCTGGATACAAATTGCCTGTTCTGTGTAGGATTGAAATTGTGAAAAACGATATTAAATTGTAGAATTGGCACAGAACAGATTTAATTACAAAACCATAATTTCTCAGGATCGCATAAAACTTATAAACATATCCATAGATTAGAATAATCATGGACAATGAAAAAAATGATATTTTGGATAAGAATGACATCAAAGCGTTAAGTGCTGAGTCAAGGCAAGAAATACTAAGGTTACTTGAGCAACGACCTTATACTTCATCCGAAATATCGAGAAAGATCGGAAAACATGTTACAACAATAAAAGAACATTTGAATATATTAGAATCTTCTGGTCTTGTACAAAAAAAGCCCAGCGCAAACAAATGGATTTATTATGAACTGTCGAATAAAGGCAACAGACTGACAAAAACCTCAAATTCGTGGATTATTGCATTATCAATATCAATTCTGGCACTTGTAGGTGGAATCTATGACGCGATACAGTCAACTGTAAGAACTTCAAACATGTTAGAATCAAGTGCTTTATCAGGGAAAACTGTTTTAGCAGCTGAACCAGTATTATCGCCGATAACAATAATACTAATAGCAATAGCAGGAGCTGGATTAGCTATGACAGTGTGGTTATGGAAGAAAAGGGAAAGAATTTAATTATTTAAGCATTTGTCAAAACATATATTTATGAAATTCACCAGATTCGAAGTTACAAGAATAATATCTGCACGTGCTTTGCAAATTTCAATGGGAGCACCCGTGCTCGTAAAAACAAAACAACATGACCCAAAATTAATTGCAATGGAAGAATTTGAAAAAGACGTCATTCCGATAACAGTTTTAAGGGATTAATCAAATTATCCAAAAAAGGCTGTAATATGTTTCCCCAGGGTTTTTGGTAGATAATAAATGCAAATTTCATAAACATAAATCTCCAAAAAGGCTGTAATATGTTTCCCCAGG
>JAGVVW010000026.1 GCA_018304635.1 Candidatus Aenigmatarchaeota archaeon | reverse complement strand
GATTGAATGCAATAAAAAAGGTTTTGAGAAAACATAAGGTCAAAAATAGGGTTTTTAACGTTTTATAGAAATTTATGCGCTAATTGTGCAACACAGCATTTAAATATGACGAAGCTTTAAATACTACCATGAAGTAGTATAGAATAGAGCGTAAATAATTTATAATGGCTCAAAGAAAGGTGATAAATATGGTTGTTAAACAAATCGCAAGAGAAATAAGAAATATTGAAAACATGGGTTATAAAGTTATTTTTACCAATGATATAGAATACGATGGAAAGCCTGTCAAAGGACTCACTGATGCTCTGGATGGTATAGTTTATATAGATAGAAATCTTACTGAAGAAGAATTGCTACCTGTTGTATACCATGAAGGTGCTCATGTTATGGAACTTAAAACTAAAGGTTACACAACTGAAGAAAGTGCACAATTCTATGAAAGAATGAAAATGATGAGAGATTATTTTTCAGATGATTGGGGCTTTGATTCTGGTTATAGAATGTCTCGGAGAGGCGTGTTTCCTTATTCAGCAGAATCAGGAGAAACAGCAAAACAGCCAACAACATATACAGAAAGAAGTATTTCTGAGTATGATGAAATAACTCATATACCCATGCCTCCTTTTAACATGATAGATGAATATGTAAAGGTAGTTTCAGATCTGCTTGGAGTGACAACTTTGAAAGAAGAAATATTAACACCATGTGCTAGAGCATATGATACGTGGTATAAATACATAGGAACTCAAAGAAAAACAGCAGTTGAAGCACAGCAGCAAAAAACACCCGCAACTACACCATAAAAAGGGAAAGAGAGGGAAGATAATACAAAAAGAAAAGTTATATGTAAATGAGAAAGCGTTAGTTTTTTCTTTGGTGAACTTAAGCTTTTTTTCGACGAGTAATCTTTCAGGAACTTTGTTCCTGAAACTCCAAGACAGCCTTCGGCTGTCGTCAGATTTTTGGAAAATTTGACAAATAAAAAGAAAGGTTAGAAAGGTGTCTTGTCTATGTACAGAGAAATTGTAGAATGGTATAGCACAGTAGTATTGACAACATTAAACAGAGAAATCGATGACATGACAGGAAATATGAATGACTGGACTAGAATACGACCTGATCAAATGTATTGTGGCCTTCCAGATTCATGTGGCAGATATAAGGCTGACCTTCCTGTTTCAGGTGAAAAAAATGCACTTTTTAATTTACTATATTTCAGGCCAAATGAAGTAGCGTATAAATCAACAAATCCACAAACACCAGAACAACAACAGTTTTTGAATGATATATACAACAATCTTTTTGAGATAGTGGATGAATTCTTATGTGCGAATTATGATATTGCTGGCGTATTTTCACATTTCACATATCAGGATATTCCGGATGCCAGAAAAGATCAATTAAAACAGCAATGGCGCTCACGAATTACATATCCTCATAATGATGACCCTGCTGACAGTATTATCAGTTTAGCCGGCTTTTATGCCCAGACCTATGCTAAATTAGAGACTTATAGAACAAAGACAATTGGAAGAGGTGAAAGATTTGCTGGAACTGTATCGCATGGATTGAAATGGCTTTCAGGAGCTGCTAGAAATTTTAAAACAGCATACGAAGAAGGACCTGTAGCACCATTCAGATATAATATGGAAGAGCGGGAAAATAGAACAAGATTGCCAGACTACCCGGTATTTGATAGAGCATCAGCAAGAGCGCCTGAAATTGTCATACCATTAGAAGATACGCTATTTGACAGTGCTTTCGTGGCTTTTCAGGCAAGAGCACAGTCAGCTATAGCAAGAGTTGGAGCAGATCCACGAGCTGCTGAAACTATAAAATCTGTTACAGAGACAGGACAAAATATAATTACTATGAGAGGCCAAAATATTTCTCCAGAGGCATTGTCGGTTTTAATTGAGTCGTATGAAGCAAACGTAAGAAATCTAGAAGCAATGTGATAATTATGCCGTGGTCATATCGCGAAAGGGAAGAAGCAAAAGAATCTATATCAAGAAGAAGAAAAATCATGGAAAACGCAATCCATTAATCATTGCAGATGAACATACATGCACATGGTCTCCACTTAAGCGTACATACCAGCTTCTTGAAGAATGTGGTATGAAAATTGTGCGAGATGAAACTACCAGATTTCCTAAGTTCAAAGTTTTAGATATTTTGTCTTTGGCTGAAGACGATTACAGTATTGAAGTATCAGTTCCCGATAATTATTCTTCTGCTTTTTTGCTTTCGTGCTGGTGGCCTTTTCTTCATTATTGTATTGAAAATAATTGTTATCTGGTAGGATGCGACTTATCAGCAGAGGATACATTCTATTTGCTTGATCCCATGAATCCTGTAAGCCAAACAGCTATGGAGGAGTCCTGCGCAATAAGGGAAGAACATGCAGCTAAGACAATCTTGAAATATGTACAAAGGTCAGCTCAACCAATCATATCTATTCATGGTAATGCTCATATTCATCATCAAAAGATATATGACATTTTCGAGCAAAATAATTTCAGTGATTACATGGTTATCGAGCAGGTACCTGACAGTTCATAATCTTTTTATTGCCTTATCAACAACTTATAGCATGGATATAGGAGAGCTAATCTTTGTTGAATTTCTGAAAATGTACAGCTACCCGGGCTCGCCGTTTTCAGGCAATATTGTAAATGACCTTGTCATGTACTTTTTCATACCAACTGTTATTCTCATTGTTTTTATCAAAACTATTCTGAATCGCATGCCTTTGCTCGGCTCACATAAGGGTTTGCAATATCTCGTAGCAATATCACTTTATCTTTTCATAGCAATACGGGGTTTTTTCAATATCTTTGCCCAGGGCATCTGGATATACTTCCTTTTGCTGATCATAGCCGGGTTTTTCTGGTTCATTGGCGGGCATTTCAGCAGGTTTAATCCTCAGGGCGATAAACCTTATCAGAACCCGTATACGCCAGCTGGGAAGTATCCATATACAAGTGATAAAGGAGAAATAGCAAAAATGAAACATAAAATACAGCTATTAAACAAACAAATTGCAGAACGCCTGCAAACATTACAAAGACCTGATGTCCCGACTCATCGGGCTGGCGAAATTCAAAAACAGATAGGGGAATTTGAAACTGAGAGAAATGAATTGGAATTAGCAATACAAAGCTATAGTATGCGGTTCCGTATTGAAGAAGCATGGGAAAGAAACAAACCACGATAATGGTGATATCAGTGTTCATAGACTTAAATTCGCAAATGTACATGTTCATAATCAGCTTTGTTTTCGTGTTTGCAATAGTTTTCGGTTTGTTGTCATTAACAAATATATTTAAAAATAGAAACATCCATGCTATTATTGCTCTGGTTTTCGCAGCATTTTCAGCAACTTATCTGCCATTGGTTGAAATGCTCGGTGCAATGATACCAATAGCAGTGATACTTTTCATTATCCTGTTTTTTATCGGTGTGCTCAGGCGCATGTTCGGTGAAGACCCTGAAAAATTAAAAGAAAACGCATTGCCATTAATTGTTTCGCTGGCACTGCTTTTCCTGCTTCTCGGCATACTTGCGCCGTCAATACCGAGTGGCATGACAACCAATGATTTCAATAACATACTTTTAATTGTGGGACTGGTATTTTTCGCAGTTATATTCTACATTGCATTTAAGAAAGGCGGAACGACACCATAAACCGATTGCTTTCATGAAAATCTTCATTATTCAGAACAAAAATTATCTCACTGCAATTATCATTTTTTCATTCCCCCATCAAGTGAGGGGAATGAAAATTGTAGTATAATAATTATGAAGTTTCACACAAATTAGCTCAGCGGGATGATTTATTTATGCATTCAAAATTATCTATTTCTTCTCTTTCATTTCAGCATAGCCGCATTTTCCGCAATAAGAGCGTTCTTTATAGGTTGCCATAAATGTTCCAGCGCCACATCGGGGACATGATTGATTTTTTCTCCTGATTTTTTCCCCGCCAATATCATAGAATTTCCATACTTTTACTTTGGCATGCTTTTTCTTTGATACTTTTCGCTCTTTCTGTGACTTCTTTTCTTTTTCAGCCTTCTTCGGCTTTGCTGCTTCTGTTTTTTCTTCAGTTCCTGGTTTTGGTTTTGGTGCCATATTTCTAACCTTTTTCCTATTCTTGATTTTTGATTATTATTTTTTCATGATTCATTGTAATTCCTTTGGAATTACATGTTTCGGAAATCTGAAATTCGTCAGAATTTCCAAAATTTCAGTCTCCATTTTTAAATGGAGAAACTGAAAAAAATTTTTTGTAGCTAAAACCTATAATCACTTTCCTTTTCCAATTTTCAATAAAAGGCAAAAAAACCCTTCATTATTTTTCATTCTGATTTTTTCTCTCCGCTTTCTGTTTTTTTCTCCTTTTCTTCTTTTAGGTCAGGAACAGTTTTTTCATGCCAATGATAAGCAAAAATTCGTGATGAAGATTTGCCGTAAAACGGGGATATTTTTTTGATTTCAATTTGCTGGGAGGCTGTCTTCAGGAGTTTAGCTACTTTCTCCTGTATTTCAGCTTTGACAGGCGTGGCTGATTTATCATGCTCTATGAGCAACTCTACTTCTTTTCGCTTCAATAGTTTATTTTCTTTTTCGCCAACAATATTCATTATAAAACACCACACTCTACTACTATGAAAACCCAACCTGCAATCATAAAACTACGGATATTATATAAAACCGTTCAAATCTTCCCTACACATATATTTAATTTAATTATTACACTCTGATGGCATATTTTCCAGGTGCTGTTATTCCTAGTTTCTGAGCTACTTCAGACCTGTGGTCAAATATTACTACAACGCCCTGAAAATTCGTTGTTGTATTGTTTGTTTTGCAAACCGGGCATGTTGTAGATTCTACAACTCTTTTACAATCTTTACAAGCTCTCTTAACCATACACAAGACACCCCAAACGAAAGATGTATCTTTCAAATCTCATAAATGTATCATGGTTCTTTTCTCCCTATCTGCGGAAAGATGAAACCTTTCCGAGATCTCGGAAAGCTTTGCTTTCCGAAGATTACTCTCTTTCCTTGTTTGGCAATCTGCAATTGCATAAAATATTATTTTAGGATTTGGAGAATTTACCATTTTCACTTCTCTACTTCTTTTCCTTTTTCTTTACTTCTTCTTTTTTCTCAGTTTTAGCTTCCTTGATTTTTAATTTCTTTTCTTTATCAATCCAGTCAATAGAACCCATACAGGGCTGCCGCATTGTCATTGAAATTTTTGTTCTACCTTTTCCAAGAGAAACACCAACGATGCGCGCTCTTACAATTTCACCTTCCTGTAATTTTTTTCCTGTCTTTTTTCCAGTAAATGTTGCATTCTTAGCATCATAAGCCATTTTATCATCCATTATCTGACTTACATGAACTAGTGCATCCATTGGACCTATTCTCGTAAATGCACCAAATTCAGTTATATCAACAACTTCTCCAAGAGTTATATCATTCTGTTCTGGCCTGAATACGAGAACTTTAAACTCAGACGGGTAATATATTGATCCATCTTCAGGAATAATTTTTCCATCGCCGATATTCAAAACTTCAATTACAGCCAAGAAAACACCAGCTTCTGGATTTAATTTACCTTCTATTGTTTCCTGCAGACTTTCTTTTACACCTTGTTCCGGTGTTCTGTCAAACTTAACAGGTTCCACTCTTACATCATCTGTTATTGTCAATATCTTATACATCTGGGAGACACTCCGCAAATTAAGAAGATGGGTTTTTTCCCATATTCAGAAAGCTTTTGCTTTCTGATACCTCGGAAGTACACTTCCAAGGAGTTCCCTTCTTCCCATTATTTAGCAACCTTCGGTTGCAATTCTATTCCATATACCATACAGTTTCAAAACGAAAGACGCATTCTGACAAATTTAACCAGATGCATCAAGTCATTTTCTATCTTCCCTTTTCTTGGCAAATTTAAAAAGAAAAAGGGCAGAATTATTCCTCGACAAAATACTTTCTTTGCCGCAATCTAAATACTATAATGTTGTTGTCTTTTAATAGTTTAATAAGCTTTTTATCGTTTGTGGCAACCTTACATTTATGTTCTATAGCATAATTTAAAATCGTTTTGTCTGTGTTTTGGCCGCTATATTCTATAATATTTGACTTTTTTATTCGTATTAATTCTAACCCAACCCGGGCTTCTCTGGCTTTTTTACCCTTTCCTGCTGAAAGTCTTTCAAGCTCGCCGATGCTCTGTGATAAAATACAAAGTTTATCATATTTTTTCAGCTCTTCAAATACATCCACCTTAAACTGGGCAGGAATAAGTATTATATTGGTATCAAGCAAAATCATATATATGAAATACTCGCAATCTTTTATATTCTTTTCAGTTGAAGATAAGGATCTGGAAAAACTTATAAGGGATATAAAAACAGAAAGTCGTGTGCCGTGGAAAAAAATAGTCGCGGGTATATTAATTGTCTTGATTGTGGTTATGTCATTTTTATATATTCCAAAATCAATTTACAGGGAGCCTTCTATTGAAGTCCGGGGCTTTTTCTATCTTACTATGGAAAATATGACATATCAGAATCAGGAACTTAAAATAAATTTTTCAGATGATGAATACAGCCGCAGTGCTGTTCTGATGTCATCAACTTACAACGATGAGCTGGTTAATTGCCAATATCAGGACTTGATCCTGTTGTGCAAAACAGACAAAAGAATTCTCCAGTTATATTTCCGCATGGAAAATTTAACTGATTCTGCGGAAATCAGGATTATATACTAAAGGACATAATTTATTGAACATATTATATTGTGTGATCACGCCGCATGTTTTGGCAGAGGTGTCCAACCTCGCTGAAAAACAACCCATGAATTTTGGTGATTTTATAAAATCATGTGTAAAAGCAATGGAAGGAATAGATGAGGTGTATATCAGCAAAGAAAAAATTCTGGATACCAAAGAAGTTCTAAAGTTTGGTGTTGCAGATACTTCACTGCTTGAACAGATAACAGCACTAAGAAATATGTTTTTTGAATTTTAGCATGCCATCCCTATCTTTTGTCCTCTTGATATAAAACTAACACCGCTCCCGAATCTTGCATAGGATTTCTGTATTCTTGCTTTTACATATTCAACATAGCATGAATTCGGCTCGTTGCAGTCCGGTAACAGCCCATTATACCTGCGCAATGCAGCAGCCCAGCCGCAATACATTTTACCGCATACTGAATTTTTTAAACAGTCATCTCCACTTACATAATTTTTTTTCAGAAACTTTATTCCAGCTTCAATATTACAATCCAGATCATATGGTGTCTTACCTTTACATCTCGGACCCTGACAAATAGGATCATCATAAGGTGGCTTGAAGCATCTTATATGTGTTCGTTCACTTCTGTCATCTATCTGCATTACTCCAATACCATGGCCATCACCTCCAACCAGTACTTTATCAGAGTCAGGCGGCATAAAATGATGAATGCCATAACTCTCCATGTCAGCCACAGCCAAAGCTATTTCCGGAGGAACGCCATTTTCTTTAGCTATTTTAATAATTTTATCAATTGTATACAATCTCTGGGGATCAGATGCTGTTGCAATAATAGTGGCCTGACTTCGAAACAATGGAAACATTGTACATTTGTCTCCTGTACTTTGTGCACAATTCCAATAAATACATGGATTGACTGAATACTGCTTTTCCCATGAAGCTTGTGTAGCATAAGTAAGATGAAGATGAGGATTTTGTGAATTTCCAGTGCTTCCCATCTTTCCGATTTCCTGCGCTTTATTTACTTTTTGGTCTTTTTTCACAATGATTGTTCCATATTTTAAATGACCATATAGTGTGTAAAATTTTTTTCCTTCAATATCAGTGTGCTCTATAATTATATAATTTCCATATAAAGGATTTATACCATCGCAAGGTTTCATGTTATTTATGTTACTCTCTATACGGCATGTATCTTTTATTTCTACTACTATGCCTCCACTAGCAGCATATATTGAATCACCTGATACTCCCTGACTTGAAGCTCCTATGTCAATTCCACTATGAAAACGCACTCTGCCATCCAAAGTCCCTGGTCCATAACAGTCTACAAGTCTTTTTGAAACTGTTGGAAATTTAAGCCCTCCTGAAACAAGGCAGATTCCTTTATCTGCATCACACACTAAATCGCTTTTGCACTGGCAGTTTCTTTCGCATCCCATCCCATAACCTTGCTGCTGCCGAGAAGCAATGCAAATTCCTGTTGCAGGCATGCCAAAAAAACCATAGTCTTTAAAACCCAGTGTTGGTTTATATTGCTTGACGCAAATAGCACATCCGCCATAATTTGTATCAGTGCAATATTTAAGTTTAGGATTAAATACTATTACATCTCTGCGTGTATTGGTGCAATCCTGGATAGGTTTGGTAATATCGACTTTTAATTCTTCTGCTCTGAACAAGTTTGTATTAACAGGCGCCATTGAAACCTTTTCTACTTTTTTCAGTTCATTGGGGTTATCCAGAACCCATTGTATATGATTTATTCCCATTATTCCGTAATCATTGACTTTGGAATCGCTCATTATTGTATCCTGATCTAATTTGTAGAATACTTCATTAGTCCCGGTATCTGTTATTGGTACGCATTCAACTTTTACAGCATCAGCTATTCTTTTGCAGGCATCTTCTTTTTTCCATACGTTCGGTAAAATACCAGCTTCATTCAATCCTTTTGTATCATACTCGTCAGACAAACCAAAGAGATGGCCGAGTTCGTGTTTGAATGAATTCACATTATGAACCACGGCAAAGATGCCGAATGCATGGCCTTCCTCATCTCCAAGATCGCCTGTATGCATTATTATAATCATGTCTATTTGCGGATATTCCTCCATTTTATAAATAAAATCCTTTGTCCAGTAAGCCATGCCATTTTCATCTTCTTTTCGCTCTGAAAAATGCGTTGTGATTTTCAGAAGATTTAATTTTTCCCAGTTTTTTTTATCATCATCATTAAAAGGTTTCAAATCCATGACATAAGTCATATAAGTAGAAATATCAGATTCAAATACCTGAATTCTATTTTTATAACTTGTGTCAGGAACAAACAGAATATTAATTTTGCTTAGAGTTGCAGGTGATATTTCCTGTGATTCAATATTTGCTATTTTTTCAACAGGAATAGGCTTCGCTTTAAGTTCGCACTTGCCTTCTGTGCACACTTCATTTTTGCTGCAATCTTCATCTCTACAGCACATTTTTTCTTTTATATAACTGCTGACATCAACGCATTCCTGCTGCAAAGAGCAGACACCTATATCATTTCCTTTCATGCATGGAGCATCGCACTGCTTTCCATCACAGCGAATGGTTGCAGGTTCATATGTTATTTTTGTTGATCTACAGGGATATGGTTCAAAAGCAAAAGTACCCCCCTTAGTCTGACTATGCGAACCATCTGGACCAAACAATTCATTCCACGTATTCATTCTCACATAATCAGGTGATGAGTGTATGAAAATATACCCGTCAGTATCAGAAAATATAAATGATTCTCTTTTTGTATTATCTCCTGTTATGAAACCTTTCCCGATATATATTCCCGTGTGGCCATATTCAGTTGAGCCGCCCGATACAAAAATATCACCTGGTTGCATTGCATCCCATTCAATTTTTTTCATTATCGGGTCATTGCAGAGTGTTTTAGCATAATCTTTTTCACTAACAGGAGTATCTGGATCATCCTGAGTAACTGGAGCCTGAAGCCCTGCATCCAAATAAACCTGTTGCACAAAAATAGCGCAGTTAAGCTCTCCTATATCACACTGACTCTTATATCCTCTCCCAATATATTCAAACGCTTTTTCAATTATTTTTCTGTTCTGGTATCCGCCTTCAACATCACCTGAGATGCTGATTACTTCAAAAGCATCTGGTTTTTCGAAAATCAGCGTGTTTATCTGGTCCGTGTGGTAATATATTTTGATTTTATATAATCCTAATTCGTATGCAGAACTATCAAATTGATCTGAAAAAATTCTCGAGTCAGCCAACTGTTTCATATTACTATCCCTGTAAAAAAGGGGTTTTGCTGAATTTTCAACAATTAAAAATAAAGGCTTTCCAACATATTCAGATGGTATATTATCGCATTTTATTATGAATGAACTCCCTGATTTTATTTTGTCAGGCATTGCTATGCAATTCATTGCGTTATCATCGCTAACTAATCCTGTTGCATTTGGATTTACAACCAGTAAACTTACAACAACTATAACGAAAACAAACATATATTTCGTGGCTTTCATAAGAATCATTTGGCAGCCTTGCTATATAATATTTCTTTCATGGATTTCAAATCTCCAAAAGGCTGTAAATAAATCTTATATATAACTTCACCTAACCTATGGTTAGGGGGTGCCTATGTTTGAATTTCTGCGCCGAAGGAAAATTGAAAAAAATATCGGAGAAAAAAGAAAACAGCTACAATCAATACTTAACCAGCCATTACCTGTTAAAAGGAGTGTAAAATACAAACCGGATCATTACCCTGTGCCAAAAATCGAAAAGCTGGATGAAACAGCTCTCCGTTCAAGAGTTCGTGTCTATCTGCGAAATTTTTTAGATACACACGGTGAGAAAAAAGCTTTGGAATTATTTCTCGAAGAATCCAGAGAATCAGGATTATCTGAACCTGAACTAATCAGGATTTTTTATGTCGAGCTCAGCCGCTATAAAAAAGGTATTGGACCAAAGGGCATCAATCTTGATAATGAAGTAAAAAGCCTTGCAAAACTTTTTTTAATATATAGAAATTCCGGCATGAGCTATGAAGAAGCTGTGAAGCATCTGAAGGAAGCTACAAAAGATTATACACCTGAACAACGGAAAGAAATGCTGGAGATGATAAATCGGAGTAATAAGGAACTATGATAGAATGGAGAGACTGAAAAATTTTTTACATCTTAAGTCATACCCTATTTTATTTGCTTCCATTAACAAGTAAGCTGACTCGCTCCGCTCGTCAGCTAATTTTTTAACTGACTTTTGTTCATGTTATTTTTTATTAGAGCTTCTGGAATAAACCAATCTACTATT
>JAGVVW010000051.1 GCA_018304635.1 Candidatus Aenigmatarchaeota archaeon | reverse complement strand
TTGATGAATGTGCCTGCGATGAAATATCATTTGCGTAAAACATTCAATGATAAAAAGTCTTTACCTAAAATGTTCCATTATTTAGTGAACTAACTATTACTTATTCTATTTGGAATTTATCAGGCTGCTGTAATGGTAATGCCAACTGGGAAGTATACCGGGCCGAGAGCTACAATGACAACGACAACAACAGCACAGTCACCGGTAGTGCCAATGACTATTCCGTCGTGCAAAACTGATGCAGACTGCCGAAACAGTGAAGCATGCAGGAATGGTGTTTGTGTAATAAAATCTGGCTGCGGTTCTGAGAAAAAATGTCCTGATGGGTTTATATGTTGTGATTATTCAGATCCACAGGATCCCAGCGATAAAGTTATATGCAATGGAATGACAGGATGTGTTCCTGCTAACCCGATAAATAATAATTGTGCAGGACAATTCTGCGAAGCGAGTAAATGCGAAATTTGTGATATTAATAGTGAAACAAATACACCAAATGGCTGTGTGAACTTGTGTGATTATTTATCGCAACAATACGGACAAAAATATAAATGCGTGAGTGGTTTCTGCAAACTAGATGGATCTGGTGAACAACCAGCCATTCCGGATAGAGGTAGCGATTGTGGAGAAAATAGTTTTGAGGCATGCAGAAATAAAAATCACGGGAGTCCATGCACCACTCAAAATGGCAAAGAAGGAACATGTTCTATAAATGATCCTGACGACCTAAGCAATTGCGTATGTATATCAAATTCCAATACCTGTAGTTCTACTAGTGAAAGTGACTGCAAAGGAAAAAATGTAGGAAATAGCTGCACAACAAGCAATGGGGATACTGGAAAGTGTATATTTGATGGTACGGGTGGAATGGAGATACAATGCAAATGTGAAACAATTAACAGGTTTTCATCTATATGATTTTCTTATGAAATATAAGCTATTAAATTATTATATTTATCATGAGAATATGCATGTTCACCCGCTCAACTGCTTACCACCACACGGGTGGAATGGAAGACCATATTGAAATGCTTGTGAACGAGCTGAATAAACAGCACGAGGTTATTGTAATAACAACAGATCTTGACAAAGAACTGAAGCAAAAACCAAAAAACTATTATTTTCTTCACGGAACAAAACCCGGAAATTACTCAAAAAATTTCTGGGTAAAAAGCAGAGAAAAGTTTCTGGAACTTCATGGCAAAAAAAAATTTGATATTATCCACAGCCAGAGTTCAGGGGCTTTTGGAATTCTTTCGGGGAAAAGGCCGGACATCCCGATTGTAATGTCATTCCATGGCACACTTTTGGATGAATTCAGGACAAATATGAAAATAAATAAAAATCCCCTGATTAAAGCCGGCTTAACCGGAAGTTTTTTCTTAAGATATATAAGAGACTCATACAAAATTCGCAGGTGTGATGGCATTATTGCCACGAGCAATGAGCAGGCAGTTTTGCTGAAGAAATTTTACAATTTTCCCGATAAAAAAATTTTCAGGGTTTATAATGGCATTGACACAGACCTTTTCAGGCCTGGAAAACATGATAATAAAAAAATAATTCTGGCAATGGCGCGTTTTATAAAGCAAAAAGGCATTCAAAATATAATAATGGCCATGCCGAAGATAACTGAAAAGGTATCTGATGTGGAATTAATTCTTATAGGTGATGGGCCTTACAGAGAAGAGCTGGAAAATATTACAAAACAACTCAAACTAAATGATGTGAAATTCATGGGCTTTGTTTCGTTTAACAAACTACCTGAATGCTTCAATGCATGCTCTGTCTTTGTAAATCCGACAATGCAGCAAAACGGATATGACCTGACAATAATTGAAGCAATGGCATGTGCAAAGCCTGTTGTTGTATCTGATCTGGGAAGCGTGCCAACAGCTGTTAATTCCAAAAATGGAATACTTATAAAACCCGGAGATATTCAGGAGCTGTCAAATGCCTGTATAAAACTGCTTGAAAACAGAAAATTAAGCTCAGAACTCGGGAAGCAGGGACGAAAAGATGCTGTTGGAAAATTCAGTAAGGAAAAGATGGCTACAGGTACAGTAAAGGTTTATAAAAATTTAATAGAGAATTTCAGTATATAATAAGGTTGGGTTCATTTTAAGCATGATAAAGATTTTCTTTGCTCAAATTTCATTGGAAGCAAAGAAAATCGGGTATAATTTAAGATGTAAAAAATTTTTTCAGGCTCTTCATCCAGTAAACGAGACGCACCTATAAAAATCTGTCAGGTGCGTCATGGTTCGTTGGAGGCTGAAAATGTTGTAAACATGAAGTGTTTACGACACATGTAATTCCAAAGGAATTAGAATGAATAATACACAAAACGAACTCAATAATATAAAAATAAACTACGTAATTAATATATGAGATATACGTGGTTCAACCCCTATAGAATATCAAATATTCTTATCGAAGAATCAATGAAAAAATCTTTAGGATATGCTTCTGGAACCTTGCTGGACATAGGCTGCGGAAGAAAGCCTTATTACGGCATTTTCAAACCTGTGGTTTCATCATATATTGGACTTGAACATCCATCCACTCCAAACAGAAATCACAAGGCCGATGTTTTAGGTGATGGATTCGAACTGCCTATAAAATCAGGCTATGTTAATACAGTGCTGTGCAATCAGGTTCTTGAGCATGTCCCTGAACCAGAATTATTTTTAAAAGAAAGTTTCAGGGTTTTAAAAAAAGGTGGCATTATTATTTTGACTGTACCTCTGGTATGGGGATTGCATGAAGAACCGAGAGATTTTTACCGTTTTACCATATATGGTCTGGAATATTTATTCAAAAAAACAGGCTTTGAAATAATCAGACTTGAAAAAGACAGTGGCACAATGGCAACAGCTGGGCAGCGTTTAGTATTATTCCTTTCTCACAGGAAATCGATTATTGCAAGAGCTGTATATTTTCCATTATGCGCCATATTGCAGTATATGTTTTTCAAGCTTGACAGAATTTATAAGAAGCAGGGTGATACGCTGAACTATACAGTGATTGCAAGAAAAGGTTCTGTTAACTTAGAGAACACCGCATAATTAATCAATCAATACCTGAGAACTTTGCAAAACCTAATGGTCTTCGAGACATTGAATACCTCCGGTATTCAAATGAAGAAAACATTCACTATTCAGATTTTGAAGACAATCAGAGTTCTCAAAATATTTAAATAGTATATATGATAACTTTATCATATGAATGAATTATCATATAGGCTGTTTTTCAAGGCATTCTCAAATAAAACTAGATTTGAAATAATTAGATTGCTCAGAAGAGAACAAAAAAGTGTTACAGAAATATGTAAAGATTTGAATTTTGAACAGAGTAGAGTTTCTCATAATCTGAAATGTTTGGAGGCGTGTGGTTTTGTATCTTCCAAATGGAACGGAAAGAATAAAATCTATTCACTTGATAAGAAACATATACTATCAATTCTGGACAATATAGACAAACATATTGAAAGATACAGTAAGAGGCTTGAATCTTGTGGTGTTTTGAAAAACAAATCATGCGGCGTGATAAAATGACCAAGAAAAATTTAGGAGGTGAAAAGATGGCTATGAATATAGAACTATTTAAAAATATATAATCTTGCAAAAGGAGAAGGCAAGCAAGAAGCAGAAAAACATGAGGTTAGAACAGTTCCTACAATAGTTGATAATGGACAGAAGATGTTTGAAGGAATGCCAGAACGTGAGGAACTAGTAAGATGCAGTCTTGAACATGGATGTAGGGGTCGTCTTTTGAAATAATTAAGGGATAATAAATGTTGAGATATATCAAGATAAAAAATGTATTAGATGGTGTGAGGATAGTTTTCTCTAATAGAAACTATGTAAGTTTATTCATCGTCATGATAGCTATCTTCTCTTTTGTATATGTCTTCGCATGGAACATCATATTGCTTCCAGATTTTTATATCAGAGCTGATTTATGGACATTACCAAATATATTATTTTTAGTTGTTATTTCAATTTTATCAGGGTCTGCAATAACATTAAGTGTTTTTAATTTGAAGATGAAAATTGCCAGCTATAAAAATAAGTACGGATATTTTGCAGTAATTCCAGCGTTTTTCACTTCAGCATGTCCGGGATGTGCACCTCTTCTTCTATCATTCACAAGCACTACATTCGCAATAGGGTTATCCATAGCACAATTTGGACTTATCGTGAAGATATTTACTATACTAATTTTATTAGCAACAATTTTATATATGGTTTCAACTATTCATAAATGTAGAATAAAATAAAGGTGAAAAATAAATGGTAATGCTGATACTTATTTTGCATATTTTATTTCAGGTTTATGGAATTGTGATTTAGGAGATAAGACATGAAAAGATTCTGGTCTTTGATACTATTATTTGTATTTGTGGTTATAGTAGGTGGATGTACTGAGCAACAAAAAACTCAGCCAACAACTATAACATCAACCGGAGAAATCAAAGAATTTCAAATAACAGCAAGTCAATTTAGTTTTGAGCCAAATATTATAACTGTCAATAAGGGCGATACAGTAAAATTAAAAATAAAAAGTGTTGATGTAACACACGGTTTCACAATAAACGAGTTTGGTGTGAATGAGAAACTCGAACCAGGAAAAATGATAGACGTGGAATTTGTTGCAGGCAAAACAGGGGCATTCTCATTTTACTGTTCGATATTCTGTGGCAATGGTCATAGTGGAATGAGAGGAGAATTGGTAGTTAAATAGGAAGTTGTTAAAATGGAAAAATGTTGCAACATACTTGAAAAAGAATTAGACTCAAACAAAGTTAGAAGATTATAGGTAGTTTGAAATGGCTAGAGAATACGACTTAATTATAATTGGCGGCGGTCCTCTTGGCATGGAGTTTTCTCAGATTTTCCATCATTTTGGAATTAAGGTTATAGTTCTTCAACATTCAGAAAGAGTCATTCCAAAGTTTGATTCTCTGCTTGGCGAAAAATTGCAAAAATATTTAGAAGAAGAGGGAATTTCTATTTACACAAAAGCCAAGACAAAAAAGATAAAGAAAACAAAAGATGGGGTTGAACTAGCGGCCGAAATTGATGGAAGAAGGAAAAATCTGAAAGCTGAAAAATTGATGATTGCTACTGGCCTACAACCGCACACAAAACTTCTTGAAACAGAAAAAGCCGGTATTGAGCTTGACGAGCGAGGATTTGTCAAAGTAAATGACTATATGCAAACGTCTCAAAAACACATTTACGCTGCTGGCGATGTTACAGGATTAATGCCTCTTGAAACAATAGCAGCAAAACAAGGCAATTTTGCGATTTTTAATATGTTTGAAAACGCAAACAAAACCGAAGAAGAATACATGAAAGAACATAATGTTTGTCTGTGCAGAACAATAACACTAGATCATGTAGAAAAGGCAGCAGCAATTAAAGACACCAGAGGTTTGATTAGAATGGTTGTTGAACCTGAAACGAAAGTTATTATCGGTGTTCATATTATCGGGCCGATGGCTGCTGATATAATTACAACTGCAGCTTATGCGATTAAAAACAAAATGACAATTTATGATATAAGAGATACGGTTCATGTCTGTAAATAAAGTATAGAATACATTTTATTTGCAGCCTAAAATGGCTCGGCTATTTTAGGATTTATGGCGAAGCCATTTTCTGGTATGGTCAAATACTTTGCTTATTGCGAATGGATAAGATGGCATATCACGGTTTCATCTATATGCAAAATTTCCGCTAAATTTTTGAAAATAGTTATTGTATGTGAAACAAATATTTGACACCACATCCAGATTGTAGAAAGAGATTTTACAGTAACTCCGAAGATCTTTTTGAGTTCTACCTTTATTTTTAAGCTTTCGGATGCCATTCTTTATACGTGGGAAACCACATTTATAAATCGAAAGGAATCGAAAAGCATTAAATCTTTCATGACATATTGTTTTTATGAAAGGGCTGATTCTTGCTGGCGGACTTGGCAAACGATTACGGCCGCTGACGCATACCGGACCAAAACAGCTTATACCGATAGCTAACAAACCTGTATTGCATTATGTAATAGAAGACCTTGTCAATGCAGGCATAAAAGAAATTGGAATAGTCGTAGGCTATACTGACGAACGCATACAGCAGATAAAAGATTCTGCAGGTAATGGCAGTAAATGGGGAGCTGATATAACTTATATAAGGCAGAGCGGGCCTCTTGGTCTAGCACATGCAGTAAAAACAGCCCAAACTTATCTCGGAATAGATGATTTTGTAGTTTATCTTGGAGATAATATGCTAAAATCAGGTATAAAAGAATTTGTAAATGAATTTGAAAATTCTGATGCTGCCGCAAGCATTTTAGTTACAGAAGTCAAAAACCCAGGCAGCTTTGGTGTTGCTGAGCTGGATGCAAATGGAAGAATAATTGGTGTTGAAGAAAAACCAGCAATGCCAAAAAGCAATAGAGCAATAGTTGGTGTTTATCTTTTCAAAACCACAATATTCCAAGCAATTGATGCAATAGAACCATCCAGGCGCGGTGAGCTGGAAATAACAAATGCTATCCAGAAATTAATTGAGCTAAAAAAGAAAATAATATCACATGAAGTTTCCGGATGGTGGGATGACACAGGAAATGTAGATGATGTTTTGCATGCAAATCACATGGTGTTGAATGACCTCAGGCACGAAATAAAAGGCACTATCATGCCCGAAGCAAAAATAATCGGCATTGTGAATATTGGTGAGAACAGCATTGTAGAAAATGGTGCAGTAATTCGCGGGCCTGTTATCATAGGAAATAACTGCAAAATATGCAACGAAACATATATCGGCCCCTATACATCTGTTGGTGATAACACTATAATAAAAAATAGCGAGATTGAATCCAGTATAATAATGGGTGATTCTGAAATAGATACAGGCAGCCAGAGAATTATGGACAGCTTAATAGGTAGGCATGTCAAAATAAAAACAAATGCCAATATGCCGAAAGCAAAACGATTAGTACTGGGCGAAAACAGCGAAGTGATGTTATAGAGATAATGTGCAACGAACTAGAAAGGAAAGGGGTTAAATAGAAAGGAAAGGGGTTAAACAACTTGACGCATTTTGGTAAAGTCAGAAACAAAATGCGTCTTTCGATTTGGAGAAACATTGGTTTTCTTCTGGAAGAATAGTGAAGTTATGCTATAAAAATATTTTGCCAAAGGAAGTGGACTAAATGAACATCATGGTGACAGGCGGTGCAGGATTTATAGGGACAAACTTTGTGCATTATGTTCTAAAAAATTATCCTGATGCCACTGTAACGAATGTTGACAAGCTTACTTATGCAGGAAACAAAAAAAATCTTGTTAAAGACAAACGTCATATATTTATTCGCAGGGATATTTGCGATAAAAACCTGCCTGTTGAGAATTCTGACATAATTATAAATTTCGCAGCTGAAACTCATGTAGACAGGAGCATTCAGGAATCTTCTATATTTGTAAAAAGCAATATACTCGGAGTGCAAAATCTTCTGGAGCTGTGCCGCAGGCATAATAAAAAATTTATCCACATAAGCACTGACGAAGTTTATGGCTCTGTATCAAAACCTTCCAAAGAATCAAGTATTCTTAACCCTGGAAATCCTTACTCAGCTACAAAAGCTGGTGCAGATCTGCTTGTATTATCTTATGTCAATACATATAATCTTGATGCACTAATAACAAGGTCTTCAAATAACTATGGCCCTTATCAAAACCCTGAAAAATTAATATCAAAACTTATAACAAATGCAATTCAGGATATGCCTCTGCCAATATACGGCAATGGTAAAAATGTTCGAGACTGGATTTTTGTTGAAGACAACTGCAGCGGAATAGATGCAGTATGCAGAAAAGGAAAAAAAGGAGAGATATATAATATCGCTGGAAAACAAGAATGCCAGAATGTAGTTATTGCTAAAAAAATTCTTTTAATTCTGAACAAGATGGAAACTCTCATACAATTTGTACAGGATAGGCCCGGGCATGACCAAAAATATTCTTTGGATATAACCAAAATCAAAAAACTCGGATGGAAGCCGAAACATACTATAGAACAGGGTCTTGAAAAAACAATAGAATGGTATCAGCAAAACACGGGTTGGTGGAAATGAACATTCTAATAACAGGTGGCGCTGGTTTTATTGGCAGTAATCTTGCTTCTAAATTATCCGAGCAAAAACATAATGTAACTGTCATTGATTGCAAACTTGAAGGCTCTGGGTATAATGACTTTAATCTCAGGGACATTGATGTCAATTTCATAAAAGCTGATATGAGAGAGTTCAATAATCCAAAACTGGTCAAGAATCAGGATATTATATTTAATCTTTCTGCTCATTTGAGCCATACAGGAAGCATGAAAAATCCTCTATTGGATTGTGACATAAATATCAGGGCTTCACTCAATCTTCTTGAGTTATGCAGAAAATCTGAATTCAAAGGCAGAGTTGTTTATACTGGTACCCGCGGGCAATATGGCAGGCCAAAATATCTTCCAGTTGATGAAAAACATCCGATGACTCCAGAGGATATAAATGGCCTTAATAAACAATTAGCTGAAAACTATCATATATTTTACCATAAAAAATTTAATATAGACACTGTGTGTGCAAGGCTTACAAATATTTATGGCCCAAAGCATCAAATGAAGCACGGCGAGCAGGGCATACTCAATTTTTTCATAAGAAAAGCAATGGATAATGAAACTATCACACTTTTTAACGGCGCTCAAAAAAGAGATTTTCTTTATATTGATGATTGCATCAATGCACTGATAAAACTCAGCCAGTCAAAATACAATGATGTTTTTAATGTGGGTTGCGGCACTGGCATTTCGTTAAAACGGGCAGTTGAAGTGTTAAATGAAATTCTGCCATGTGCAGTCAGATTTGAGCTAGAACCGGAAGAATGGAAAAAGGTGGAAGTAGGTAATTTTTTCATGGACATTAAAAAAATCAGGAAGATTGGATGGTCGCCATCTACAAACCTGAAAACCGGGATGGAAAAAACAATAGAATTTTACAAGCAGAATAAAAGGTATTATTGGTAACAGACAAGAAGATTAATTTCAATATATAGCATGTGACATAAGTATTCAGACATATTATGATGTTACTGCTATATGCAGGAGACATTATTTTGTCCGAAAATTAATGTCTTCTACTATATATGAGATGAGGCATGAACTATGCGATTATACAGGAAGCATTCTGCAGGATTCACGATACCTGTTTTTGATTTATCACGGCAGAACAAGATTATATGGAATGAAATCGAAACTGCTATCCATTCTGTTATAAATTCTTCAGATTTTATTCTTGGAAAAAATGTTGAAAAATTTGAAAAAGAATTTGCACACTATATTGGAACTAAATATGCTATTGGTGTTTCATCCGGCACAGATGCATTGTTTCTTTCGCTAAAAGCATTGGGTATTGAAGGAAAAGAAATTATAACGCCTGCATTAAGCGCATCAGCAACCGGGCTTAGTATTTTGCATGCAGGAGCGAAACCTGTTTTTGTAGACGTAAAAAATAACGGCCTCATAGATGAAGATAAAATCAGGGAAAAAATAACAAAAAATACAGCAGCAATTCTGCCGGTGCATCTCTATGGCCAACCATGTAATATGAAAAGACTGATGGAAATTTCAAATGAAAATAGTATTGAAATTATTGAAGACTGCTGCCAGGCTCATGGTGCAGAATTCAGTGGAAAGAAAGTCGGGTCATTTGGAATTGGGTGTTTTTCTTTTTACCCTACGAAAAACCTGGGATGCTTTGGAGATGGCGGAATAATAACAACCAGTGATTCAAAATTAGTTGAAAAATTAAAACTTCTTAGAAATTATGGCTGGAAACAAAAATATATCAGCGATATTGCTGGCTACAACATGCGACTGGATGAACTGCAGGCTGCAATACTTCTGGCAAAAATTAAATATTTAGATAAATGGAACAAAAAAAGAAAAAGCCTTGCGAAACTTTATGACAGCATGCTTGACTGCGGAATAAGCATCAGGGATTCTGTTTATCATCTCTATCCTATTCAGCACAAAAAACGTGACAAATTAAAATCGTATCTTGAAAAGAGCAGTGTTGGAACGAATATTCATTATCCTGTGCCACTGCACAGGCAAAATGCCCTGAAAACAAGCCAGGTGCTGCCTGCTGCAGAAAAACTGTGCAACAGTATTTTGTCGCTGCCAATGTTTCCAGAGCTGACAGAAGAAGAAGTAGGACATGTGTGCGACTTAATCAATAAACTCCGATAAATGGCAGGGAAATTCATAAATTTCATAATATTAAACTTTTGAGGAGATTAAGTATTGATAATGTTTTGTCGGTAATGCGACAATTTCTTTTGTGAATTCCATATATTCGATGTCGCATAACACTTAATGATCTGGACAATTCCGATAAGCTTAAGTTTTCTCTTGCCATTCTTTATACGTGGGTATGGGTGAGATAAATGAAAAGAAATAACGATTTAATTGAGTTACCGAGAAATGAAATTCCTTTAATTCTACAAGGAGATGTACTGGAGTGTCTAAATAAAATTCCGGATAAATCTATAAATGTGGCTGTCACTTCTCCGCCATATTGGAATTTACGGGATTACGAAACCGAGGGTCAGATAGGACTAGAAGAAACCCCCGAAGAATATGTAAAGAAAATTGTTGAAATAGGAAATGAAATAAAAAGAGTGTTGACAGATGGGGGTTGTTACTTTCTTAACATAGGAGATTCTTATTATAATAGCGATTTGCAAATGATACCTGCAAAAGTAGCTATTGGTATGCAACAAAATGGCTGGAAATTAAGAAATAATATTATATGGCATAAGCCAAATCACATGCCGTCACCAGTTTCCAACAGATTCACAACTACATGGGAACCTGTTTTATTTTTTGTTAAAAATGGCGCGTTTAGAAAATATTATTTTAACTTAGATGAAATCAGAACAGAGCATAAAACCAAAGAAGAGAAAAAAAGTAATCTTCCTGAAATTTTATCTGTTGAAGAATTTGACAAATTAAAAAATAAATTAAATCTTAAAGTTGCACCATCAAATGGAGAGAACTATAGTGGAAAGTTCAAAGACACTAAAAGGATAAATCTTGGAGCTTCTCCGGGCGCCAGAAGTGTTGTTCATGGAGAATATTATTCCCTCCAAAGAAAACGTGAAGTTGATGAAGATTTAAAATCTGAAATAATCGATTACCTGAGAATCCATAGAGTAAAAAAAGGAGTTTCAGCCAAAGAAATAGATGAAAAATTTGGCTACAAAGATACTGCTGGTCATTGGTTCAGAACAGATTATAGTGGTAGTTCTCTCCCCAAGCCCGAGGATTGGTTAAAATTGAAGGATTTGTTAAATTTCGATGATAAATACGATAAAATAATGACAGAACAGCATTATGTTCTTCAAATAGTAAAACATCACCCAAACGGCAAGAATCCTGGAGATATGTGGGAAATACCTACTGCTAAACTAAAAGATGCTCATTTTGCTGTTTTTCCCGAAGAATTACCCAGAAGAATTATAAAAGCGTGTTGTCCTATTGATGGCATTGTATTAGATCCGTTTGCAGGGAGTGGAACAACCGGAAAGGTATCGAGAGAACTTCACAGAAAATCGATATTAATAGAAATAAATCCAAAATATATAGAAATAATAAAAAAGCGATGTAAGATTCATACAAGACCATTACATACATTCGTAACAAACCAGGAGTTGGCAATGAATGAAAACGACGAATGAATTAAAAGAAATTGAATTTTGGGAACATGACACTCTCGAAAGAATACATTTCACGATTCATCAAGACTTAAATAAGATGATAGAGGGATTGAATTCAAAGGATAAAATAAAAGATGACTGGATAAAGGCCTTTAACAGAGTGGATAAGAAAAGACAAAATTCAGATTTTGCGAGAGGGGCAGAAAGAATTTATTTCTGGTTGTTTAATCAATTCGATAAACCAAATTCTGCACCCATCGGAGCAGATATGTTTTTTGAAACTCACAAAGCTTTTGTTCATATAGATATTAAAACTGCAAAGTTAGATAATCCATCTGATTATAAGGGCAAAATACCAATCAGTGAAAATCAGACAAGTTACAATTCAAAAAACAAAAATTTTAATACAAATCTTCCATTTTACTATAATCAAAAAAAACCTGATCAAAAATTGTGTTTGACATATGTTATTAACATAATCTACCATGAAGAAAAAGATAACTTCAAAATAAAGGCTATTTATATAATTGCAATTCCTAATGGAAAATTATACCAAATCTATGGTAATGATATTATTGGACAAGGAAAGGTTAAGGAAAAATCTTTTAGGTTTGTTTACAAAAATAACCCTTTTTTTGAAACAGTTAAAGGAAAACCGTTTAGAATTAAAAGAATATTTTTAGACATCGATTTAAAAGAAGAAGATATTTTAGGATTCCGATTAAAATGAGACGCCTCCTCATTAAATATAAAATTTCTGCAAGGCAGATTATCTCTCCGAAAGATTCCTCCACCGAAGTCGGATTTAAATAATTCCGGGAGTGAAAACAAGTGAAGTTAATTATCGATCGCAGAATGGTCCTGATAATACTTCTGGTAATTGCCTTTCTGATATCCAGACTTGTTTTTGTTCTGCTGCTTGCGGGCATTCCAGCCATGCTTTTGTTTAAATTTACAAGAAAATATGCATCCAAAAAAGAAGAAGAGGTCGGGTATTTTCTGCTGTTTTATCCGGCAATAGCATGGATTGCGTTTTTGTTTATCTTTGTAAATATTTATATTTTTTACGGGATTTTTATTCCGCTTGCAATATTGTCTGTACTTAAAGGTGAGCTTCCGTGTATAGAAAAACGAACATGGAAATATTTCATAATTCTCGGAATCATAACATTTCTTTTGACATCGCATAATTTTTACAACAGGGCAGAAGACCAAAACGGCATAAAATATACAGGGCTTACAACAGCTTATATTGATGATGCTTACTTTTCCTCATTGATAAATAGATTTATAATAACACAAAATTACGACAGTCCGAATTATCCATATCCAAAGAATAATTATTATACTTCTCTGATATTCGATTACATGGCAGGGTTCTTTACAATATATGGAAATGTTCCACTTTATGTTGTAGCGCAATTCCTTGCACCGCTAATATACTTTTCATGCCTTGTACTGCTGTTTTATTTTTTCCAGTTGTTTTTTTCACCCAGAGGAGCCCTACTCGGAACTATAATATCCTTGAGCACTGTTTTCAGTTTGTCATTTATAGGCTATGCTGCTCCGTGGGAAATAGCAAATATTTCCGGTGCTATAACACCATTCTCATACGAGCTTACTATGTTTAAGCCGCAAGCACTTGCACTTGCATTTCTCGTATTGGCTTCATTTTTCTTTGTTAAAATAATCCGTGAGCCTGAAAAATTTTTCAACTACGCAGCTTTTGGATTTGTTTATGGAACCATAATTAATACGCATTCAATGACAATGCTGCTGTTGGGGATATTCTTTTTTTTAGCATTTCTGGTTTTATTTTCCAGGAATCTTCTCATGAAAAATCGTGTTAAAATTATAATGAGAAATTATCTGCTTCTCGCTTCAATAGCACTTATAGTCGGGGCCAGATATTTGTACATATCCCTGTTTCAAGTAAAGAGTGTTGGGATACGTGTTGAACTCTTTTGGTTTTTCAATTATATCAAATGGGATGTTGGAAAATTTTTATTTACATTCGGCCACGTTCTGCCTCTTGTGATAATAGGTATAATTTCATTATTTTATATAATAAAAGAGGGAAGTGAAGAATTCAGCTTTGAACTGAAAAGGAAAACCGATCGTGTGAGCATGGATGTCAAAATAATGTTATTACTATTGATTCTTTCTTTTGTAGTGCCGAATATATTAACTTACAGGTCATGGCACTTTGATCGTTCATTAATGTATGCTCAGTTTATCTATGCATTTTTTGCTGTCGTTGGCCTGAAATTTTTATTAGACTTTGACAAGTTCAACCGCTACATTTTTGCTGGTTTATTAATTTTAATTGCTTTTATTTATCTGCACAATGCCTATGTGTTTAACCAAACCCTGATTCCAAAATATTACAATGATCAGCCAGTATTCTATTATTTTTACAAGCCTGAATTAGAGGCAATGGAATGGATAAAGAAAAACACAGATGTCAATGCTGTTTTTGTTAATAATGGTTGGCATTTATGGCGCAGGCCATCACCCATACCTGTGTTCTCGGGAAGAAAAACAATAAAAGGCTATGAGCATGATGATGTTGGAAACATATTTTCTGATAATTATACCGATGAGGTTTTGCGCACGCTAGCAGTTATCAGAATATATAATCAGAGCGCAAATGCTGACAAATTAATGAAACTCTGGGGTTACGATGATGTTTCGGATGTCATATTAGGCAAAAGGCAATCAACTTCAAATCTGACAATAGACGATATAAATGCTGTTCTAAATGCCAGAATTGAAGATCTTCTTGAAAAATATAATGTGTCTTATATCTATTATGGTATTGAAGAGCATTCAATGTATGGTGAAATTCAGTATCCTCAGTTCGAGCTTGTTTATAATACACAATATGTGGATATATGGAAAGTGAGATAAGAAAGCAAAAAGCTTCATAAACTTCAAAAGGGAAAGCACTTATGAAATTTATAAAGGTGCGTCTTACGTTTCGGTTGTCTCCTATCTTTAAATAGTTTTCCAAATAATTTAGAAATATATATAATTGCATAATCTTATGTTTCATATGAATGCAATTTATAGTGAATTGCCATATTTTTATAAAATAAATTACGCAATTCACTATACTTTATAAGGTCACAGTACCGGTATTGTTTTGAGCTGGAACCAGAAGTGGTTTTTGATATTGCTATGACAAAATATTTCCTACTGTGACAAGAGTGTGAAGACCGTATACTAATTATATTGTCAGATGTAGGACAGAATGGCAAAACTTGTTAAGCAGGGAAAAAACTTTTGTGCTTTCCTTTTTCAATTCTGGTTGATCCCGCCGGAGATAACTGCTATCAGGATTCGGTTAAGACATGCGAGTCTGAGCGCAAGCTCGGCGAACTGCTCAGTAACACGTAGTTAACTTGCCCTTAAGTAAGGAATAATCGTGGGAAACTGCGAATAATACCTTATAGATGATTATGGCTGGAACGCCTTATCATCCAAAGCTTCGGCGCTTAAGGATAGGACTGCGTCAGATTAGTTTGTTGTTGGGGTAAATGCCCAACAAGACGATAATCTGTATGGGTCGTGAGAGCGATGGCCCAGAGATGGACTCTGAGACTTGTAGAGTACTCTAAATTTTTCTACTCTACTGGCAGAAAACATTAGTCCAGGCCCTACGGGGCGCAGCAGTTGCGAAAACTCCGCAATGCGCGAAAGCGTGACGGGGGAATCCTGAGTGAATATGCTTTTGGCGTATTCTTTTGTCTACTCTAAAGAGGTAGGCGAATAAGTGGTGGGCAAGACGGTTAAGGAATGAGATATTCTTGTTCTTCCGTAAGCCAGCCGCCACGGTAATAACCGCGCCACGAGTGGTTATCACGTTTATTTGGCCTAAAGCGTCCGTAGCTGGTTGAATAAGTCCTTGGTGAAATTTGAAGAATGCGGTGCATTCTACATTTTGCGTTCTTCGAACACAAAATCGAACAGAAAACTGTTTGGCGTGCTAAGGATACTATTCAGCTTGAGACCGGGAGAGGTCAGAGGTACGTTAGGGGTAGGGGTAAAAATTTCTCTTTATCAAAAAAAGAGAATTTACATTCCGTTAATCCTTAACGGACCACCTGTGGCGAAAAGTTATAATAAACATAATTTTTATATGACTTTTCCGCATAAGGCGTCTGACTGGAACGGGTCTGACAGTGAGGGACGAAAGCTAGGGGAGCGACCTGGATTAGATAAGCCCTTTCTCTTTTAAAAAAGAGAAAGCCCTTGGGGAAAGAGAAAACTATTCGACAGTTTTTCGACTGTATATTGAAAAATTCTCAAGGTTCTATTTTTTAGAAGGCTATAAAAACCCAGTTAGTCCTAGCTGTTAACGATGCCCGTTTGGTGTTACAAAACTCTTGGGGTTTTGTAGTGCCGTAGCGAAGGTGTTAAACGGGCCGCCTGGGGAGTACGGCCGCAAGACTGAAAACTCCTACTGGCAGAATGTAGGGACCAGGATACTTAAGGGAAATAAAAGAAACTGAATATATAAAAAGATTGGATGTAAAGATTTATACTGTATAGCTATAGCTTAACTCTTTTTAGAACACCTCCAAATATAAATGAATTTTTTAATAGACATTATTGTGTTGAGCAACATCTTAGTTTGTATAAAGATTTTTTATTAAAAGTTCTCTTGGAATTAAGAGATAATTGGTATTTGAGTGAAGATGGGGCGGAACAGTGTTTAAGAAAAGTGGAAGATAAAATTTGTGGTTTCTTTTACCCAAATTGGCGGGGGAGCACTACCAGGAGTGGATGCTGCGGTTCAATTGGATTCAACGCCGGAAATCTCACCAGGAAAGACAGCAGAATGATCGGTCAGCCTGAAGGGCTTACCTGACAAGCTGAGACTTGAAGAAAAGAATCAGAAATATTAAATCTGAACTTTTGTTCTTTGAACTTATCTGAAGGAAATATATGTTAAATATTTCTTCTCTTCGAGCAGCAAAAGTGCTGCATGGCCGTCGTCATTTTAGGAAGACGCATTATTTTAATCAATATTTTGTTTTCCTGAAACGACATAGTTCGTGCCGTGAGGTGTCTTGTTACTTGCATTTTGGAAATTTATTATAATGATATCCAAATTTCTGAAATCTCAAAATCCTGTTTGGATTTTGAAGAAAATGCGGAGCTTTTTGAAGTCTCTGCTGCAAGCAGGAGAAGTCAAGAAACGAACGAGATCTACGCTGTTATTTGCTAACTTGTTCTCCGGAACAAAAGCACTATAACAGGACTGCCCGTGTTAAATGGGAGGAAGGAGTAGGCTACGGCAGGTCTGTATAGCCTGAATTTCCTTGGGCTACACGCGGCATACAATGCGTAGGACAATGGGATGCAACACCGTGAGGTGAAGCAAATCTCCTAAACCTGCGCCTAGTTCGGATCGTGGGCTGAAACTCGCCCACGTGAAGCTGGAATTCCTAGTAAGCGAAAGTCATCATCTTTTGCTGAATACGTCCCTGCTCCTTGCACACACCGCCCGTCAAGCCATTCGAGTGAGGTTTCGATGAGGCCTGTGTTGAGCAGTTCGAATCGAAACTTTGCAAGAAGGGTTAAGTCGTAACAAGGTAGCCGTACCGGAAGGTGCGGCTGGATCACCTCCTTTTATAATTGCTGTTCTCAGCAATTACCGATAATGCAGGACAAGAAAAATAATTTATATATGAATATTGTCTGAGCATAAACGACTCGTGTGCACATTTTCGAAATTCTGATGAATTTCTAAATTTCGGAAATTTGGAAATTTTAAAAATTTCCAAAAAGTGCCGAATCGAATGATGAGCTTCGCTCATCATTTGTTAATTCTGTCCTACATTGATTTTATAAAGTAAATCAAGTAAACAACCGAATTTTAGGAGAAGTTGGATTTTAAATATTTTATTTAATATTTTAACATCATGTCATATGGGGTTTATGCTGAAAATTTCACTGAAATGTGGGAACCTGTAACCAGTGCAATATATCCGCTCATGTATCCTGGTCAAGACTCAGAATTCGTGAGGGCATTTACTCATCATTTGGATGTAGAAATTGATTTAGATGGTCGAGAAGATTTTGTTTCAGACACGAATATATTCTCCGGGCATGTTACACCCAGTTTGGTTTTCGGTAGTCAAAGATGCTACAACAATAAATTATTTTGCCTTTGATGCCTGCATCGTATGTGAATAATATGCCGAATCATAATTTCCTTTTTTATAATTTCCAGCTAATTTATTTTCATGCTCGGTTTAGTAGGAAAGTCTAATACAGGCAAGTCAACTTTCTTCAGTGCAGCCACGCTCATTAATGTAGAAATCAGTAACAGAATATTTACAACCATTGAGCCGAACAAGGGTGTTTCATATGTACGGACAGAATGCCCGTGCAAAATTCTTGGCATTAAATGCGCTCCTAAAAACAGTTTATGTATTGATGGGCAAAGATTTGTTCCAGTTCAGGTTATTGACATAGCAGGGCTTGTTCCTGGTGCATATGAAGGTAGAGGGCTTGGAAATAAATTTCTCAGTGATATCATGGGAGCTAATGCTCTTATTCATGTTTTGGACATGTCTGGCGGAACTGACAACGATGGTAATCCTGTTGCAGCTGGATCGCATGATCCTGAAAAAGATATATATTTTCTTGAAGATGAAATAGATTATTGGATACTTGGCTTATTAGAAAAAAACTGGAATCAGATAAAGCAAAAAGCAATGCATGAAAAAATAGAAAATCTGATTTACAAACAGCTATCAGGATTGAATATGTCTTCTGAAACAGTGAAACAGCTTGTTGAGAAACACAACATTACAGCTGAAATAGAACCTGAAAAACTTATGCTGTTTATTAAAGATCTGAGGCAACGAAACAAACCTATAATTCTCGTAGGCAACAAAATGGATGTTTTCCAGTCGCAGCAAAATTTTGAAAAAATGAAAAATCATGAAATAATACCATGTTATGCTGAAGCTGAACTGGCTCTGCGCAGGGCAGCTGATAAAGGATTTATAAAATACATACCCGGAGATTCTGGTTTTGAAATAATTGGAAATACGGATGACAGGCAAAAACAGGCACTGGGATTCATAAAAAAATATATGGAAAAATACAAAACCACAGGCATTCAGGACTGCATTAACAAGGCTGTTTTTGATGTAATGAAAATGATTGTTGTCTATCCAGTTGAGAATGAATCACGCTTTAGCGATAAGAAAGGTAATATACTACCGAATGCAAAATTAATGCCTTCCAGTTCAACAGCTGTTGACATGGCATATGCAGTGCACGAAGACATTGGAAGAAATTTCATTTCAGCTGTGGACTGTAGGATACATCAGAGAATTGGCAGTGAGCATCAGCTCAAAACCGGGGATATTATATCAATAAAAAGCAGGTCGTAAATGAAATATCCCATGATATTTATCATGGAGTGTGCATTGCGAACTTAAAAAGAATTACAATGAATTATGCTTGAAATGAGGACAATCGATAGGTTTTTCAAAGTTATTTCACTTTCTTCCCCTCATAATCCTCAATTGCTTTTCGCAGTGCCTGATCACCGAGAACAGAGCAATGAATCTTAATTTGCGGCAATCCGCCTAATTTTTTGATTATGTCCTGTGGTGTTATTTTCTTCGCATCTTCTAATTTCATTCCGATGACCATTGTAGAAAGCACTGAAGTACTGGCTAAAGCTGACGCGCATCCAAAAGTCTGCCACTTGCAATCTATGATTTTATTATTTTTAACCCGTATCCACATTTTCATGACATCTCCGCATGCTGAGCTACCCACGATACCAACACCATCTGCTTTGTAATTTTTAGCTTCTTTATCTGTCAGAAAATTCTTGGGATTAAAGAAATGGTCTTTTACAATATCAGTATAAAACCAACTATTATTTGTTTCTTTGATTTTATTCTTAATTTTTTGTTTGTTCATATATCACACCACCTTTATTTTGCATTCAAAAATCCCAATGATCATATTATTTTCTGTTATGCTTTTAATTTCTATTTATACACTGGCGAAATTTCCCGCAGACCGCTTACAACATCTTTTATAACCTCTACAAAATTCCTTGCATTGTTCATTGTTGTCTTTTTACCTAGTGTTATCCGAATACTCCCATGCGCTATTTCTTTTTTATCAGAACCATACAAAGCCTGAATAACATGTGACGGTTCAAGGCTTCGCGAAGTGCATGCAGAACCAGTTGAAACACAAAAACCTTTTTCATCTAATCTTAGAATTATTGACTCACCTTCAACACCATCAAATGATACATTTACATTGTTTGGCAGCCTTTTCTTTGGATCGCCATTTAATTTTGTATCTGATATTTTGAGCAGTTCTTGTATCAAATAATCACGTATATTTTCAAGGCGAATGTTTTCTTTTTGTTTTTCTTTTTGTCCAATCTTTAACGCTGTTGCAAATCCGACAATTCCCGGAACATTTTCAGTTCCAGGCCTTAAGCCCTGTTCCTGTGAGCCGCCAAATAAAATGGGACGTATTTTTACGCTACGGTCGACAAAAAGCATGCCAACACCTTTTGGGCCGTAGACTTTGCTGGAGTTCAGTGTCATCATATCAACATTCAGATTTTTGATATTCAGATCAAGATATAATCCTGCCTGGCATGCATCTGTATGAAAATAAATCTTTCTTTTTTTAGATATGTTTCCTATCTGTGATATCGGCTGAATCACGCCGATTTCATTATTTGCATATGCAATTGTTATTAGTTTTGTATTTTTCTTAATCGCTTTTTCAACCTGCTCTGGTGTTATGAGACCTTTCTGGTTTACAGGCAGATAGGTTACCTCAACACCGCGCTTTTCCAGAAACTGGCAGGTATGGAGCACAGCATGATGCTCTGTGTTTGTTGTAATTATATGATCACCACGCTCAGCAATGCCCTGAATTGCCATGTTTATGCTTTCTGTTCCGCTGCCTGTGAAAATAATTTCCTCAGGATCGCAGTTCAGGATTTCAGCTGTTATTTTTCTTGCAGTATCAATTGCCTGCTTAGCTGTCAATCCTATCCTGTGCATACTTCCGGGATTTCCATAGTATTCTGAAAAATATGAAATCATTGATTTGAGTACTTCAGGCCTTACGTAAGTTGTTGCACTATGATCCAGATAAATGCTTTCCATTGCTCCCACCTATTACTTCTATAAATGATGAAGATTTTCTTTATCTTTTTTCAATGGAGACAAAGAAAATCGGGTATGGCTTAAAGATAACCTAGTTTGAAAATATATTATAATGTTTCATACTCTCCATAGAAAATGAACTCATCCTTTGATCATCTTCTTTTCATTTGATTTTCTGGTTCGCAGGATTCACAAATAAAGTCGCGAAATATTCCATTAAACGTGCTGCAGAAATCCAGACATGCGTTCTTCATGGTTTTCTTTCCTTTATCAGTAAGTCTGTATACCAGTTTTCTGCCTTTGGTTTCCCGATGCACGAGATTCAATTCTTCAAGACGCTGCATAGCCGGATACAATGTTCCCTGAGTTATTCTGGTTTTCTTGATCTTATTCAGCTCTTTCATCAGTTCATATCCATGAGCTTTTTTTTTGTACAGCATCCAGAGTATTTGCATCTGAAGCAGACCTAATTCTATGTCGCTGGAAAATTTTCTATTTTGAACATCGTGTCGGTTAACAGACATATTGATATAATTATAGAAATAATGATTTAAATAGGTTTGCATGTTTTGTATCAGATAGCTATACCTTCCCGGACAGCTTCGTTGACTATGGAAACCTGCTTCTTTTTCTTTTCAAACTCGCTTTCAGTAAAGCATAGAAAATCAACAGGGTACTCGAGATCCCAGTAATCATACATTTTTGCAGCTCTTTGTATAAAATTCAGCTTTTCGAATGATGGCGAAACTATTATCAGGTCAATATCGCTATCTTTGTGACTATTTCCCATAGCTCTTGAACCAAAAAATATCAATTTTTTTATATGAAAATCTTTGCTTATTCTTTCCTTGAATACAGATATTTTTTTTTTTCAGAGTTGTTTTCGTATCCATTCTACAACATCCTTGGCATACTCTAATAGTTCGTCTACTTCTTCATCAAGTTCTTTTATTTCTACAACATCCGAATATCTTGTATAAGTATAACGCTTTTTCTGTATAGATTTCATCCGCATCCGATACAGCATTTATGTATACAGCCGGAATTATCATTGGGTTTGCATTCCGGATAATTCAGCTGATTACATATCTCAACGATGCGCTTGCGAGCTGGATCTAAAAGACCGCTGCTTGCTGAATCATCTGCTTTTCCGTCACAATTTTTGTCTAACTTCATGTAATCAGCACACGCCTTTGCCCTCTCGCCTTCTGCATCAATCTGGGATTTGCCCTGAAAAACAGTGCCCTTGAAATAAAGAACCAGCACTGCGAGAACTACAGCTGCGATTATCATTACTATGACAGTTTCAATTGATAATGATATTCCTTTCATTTATTTTCCTCCGAAATATTTAGGATTTTATTTATAAAACTTCTTGCATCATTTATTTTATACCAGTGATTTCTTATGGTGTAGCTGCAGGTATTGGTTTCTGCGTTGTTGTCGTGCCGCCGCAAAATATTTCGCAGCAGTCGCGGATGCATTCCTGTTCATTAGCTGAATCGCTACATGCTGTATATCCTCCGATTTGTTTACACATTTCCAATACTTTAGTTACAACTTCACCATTTGCACTCCTTGCCTGGCTTAAACTGTCGCAACGAGCATCCGCAATGACATACTGCCTGCAAAGTTGGACACGTTCCTGCTCAAGATTTACCTGTCCGAATCCGCTGGAAGTTGATGACTTGAAAAATACCAGAACGATTGCAAGCACCACAGCTGCTATAATTATCAATATAACTGTATCTGCCATCAAACTCAGGGCTTTCATTTCATACACCTTTCCATAAATTATCTATTTCATATTTCCTTATATAAAATTTAGGAATGAGCTTCTTTTGTATTTTTTCAAATCTCTCCAAAATAAATGTTTTTTGGCGAGATAAAGCTTTTTTACGTTGGCGTTTCTGGCGTGTCAGCAACACACTTACACTGGCCTATGCATGGATCATATGAACTGCATTTCCCGTGCTGTCCTGTTTCACATTGCATGTCTGAGCAGTCATCCTGAATATCAGCTGAATTACAGTATGCATTTTCTCCCGGGCTTACAATTTTATCGCCTGAACAAAATGGAACGCCACTGCAAAATTCTTTATCACAAAAACCAAATAACTGCCCGTCAGCATCATTATAGCATCTCAGATTATTCTGATCGTCACCGATATAATGATTTATATCTATCCACGAACCTGCTGTTTTATCGCCTTCTATATGACTTCCGCATACCCATATCTTATTATTCCAGCACACCAGATCAGTTTGTGCATTGAATGGATAATAAACAATACCTGCATTTTCGCAGTCAATTACAGGAGCCCAATCAGAAACACGAAACGAAAGTACGAACGGCTTTTTTATAAATCTTTGATTAGGTTCATCGTAATAATAATAATTATTTCCAACATCGAAGACCTGCTGTCCTGATTCCGGGTCAATTCCTTTTGCCTTCATGATTTTTCTGAATGCTTTTTCTATTTTAGCCTCGAGAAGAATGTTTGACGGAATATTTTCATTACCTTCAGCCTGCTCTTTCAAAAAGCTGACTATTCTATCAACACTCTCTGAATCCAAATCCCTGAAATAAACAATATCAAATCCAATATCAATATATTCTTTTGCTTTCTGTTCAATCGGTTTTGCAGGATCGTCCCTTGTTATGGCTGGGGTAATTGTAAGTACTGGTAAATCAGGCATTCCTGCTATTCCAGCTGATATCAAATCATTCATTTCATTTTCATCTGAATATTCAGCAAGCTGGATTATTTTTACCTGATCATCTATTTGAACCAAAACTCTCATCTGAGAATCTATAAGACTGCGATCATTGGGTCTTACGCTATCTTCATTCGGATATGTATGAATAATTCCGTAAACTTCGTTCTGCTGAAGCCCAGATAGATATGATTTTGCAAGTTCAGATATCATTATTTCATCATTTCCGAAATTGTTTTCACTACTTCCGAAATTAGTATTCGGCCCATAATATATATTGAAACCGATATTACTCAGGTCTTTGGAGATTCTATATCCTTCTGCTCCAATATCTTGCAATGCCTTTTCCTTATTGTCTTCCTTTTTGTATTCATTTCCCCATTCCTGCTGGGATTTGGGTTTTTCTATTGGCAAGGAATCAAGATTTTTTATTCCAATAAATGTCGGTATCTGCGAAACAATGGATTTTGTAAATGCCTCTGCTTCATCTTGGGTGGCAAATATGAAATTTTTATTATTGTTTACAGGTTCACCGATAATAATTCCGGAAACTTTCAGTTTCTTTGCCTCATTTTTATCTGTCTCCACGAAAATCATCTGTCTGATTTTTTCTTCCAGCGAGACAGTGTAGGATGCATCGCCAGAGCCGAATATAGTTGGAGATTCTGTTAATGATTTTCCACATGTTTTTCCGTATTTCAAACAATCAACATATAAACAAGGATGCAATCGTTCTCCTTTTATTTGAGGATTTGTTGTACCGATGTTTACAGATTTTCCTACTTCAAAATGAAGATGAACTCCAGTGGATCCACCAACATGACCTGTAGCACCCATTGTTCCTATCTGCTGACCAGCCAGAACCTGTTGTCCTTTTTTTACCGATATATCATGATACAAATGTGCGTAAAATGTATAAACCGTTCCTTCATCTGTTTGATGTTTTATAATAATCCTGTTTCCATATCCACTTGTTTCATCATGTCCTATATGTATAGCCTCTATTACTCCAGCACCTGCTGCATAAATAGGCGAGCCTTTCCTGTTGTCTGGATCTGATTTATATCCAATACCAGACATTTCTGAATGTGAAACAGATATATCTATACCAGCATCGTGGCTACCATCTCTGGTATGATCTTCAGGACATTGTGTTATTACAGCAGTACTAGATTTCACAGGCAACTGAAACCCTTTCACGCCAGCAACGCGGCTGGAAATGTCTCGTGGATGCGACTGGAGATACTGGACGATACCATTCTTTATAGACTCAGCGAGTTCATCTTCTTTTCCTTTAACCTTGTCGATGTCCTGTTGATTATCATGATAGAACATTTCAACAAGAACAGCTGGCATTGGCATGGATTCTATCACACCAAAATCCGCACTTTTGATTCCCCGATTATTTAATCCCATATCAGAAGCTATATTGTCTGTAACTGAATGTGCGATATTTTTTGAATCATCTATTCTAGGACTATACTGAGGCACGCATTTTGATATTTCAGATTCAGATCTTATGTTTTTACTACCATCATTTTCCTCACCTTTTTGTATACAGTAAACATATGTTTCAACGCCTTGTTCCTGACCATCAAGAGCATTGCTATGTATGCTCACAAACAATGCTGCATTGCTTTTAACTGCAACATCTCTTCGGGGTGAGAAATCTCTTCTGTCTTCATCATATGGAAATAGTGTTGGTTCTTCGTCTACACTGTTTTTAGTGAGCAGAACTTTGTAACCAATTGCTGAGAGTTTGTCTCTGAGTTTTTCAGCAACTGCAAAATTGTTTTGGGCTTCTGATGTATCTAAATAAGAATTGTATGTTCCTGCATGCCCCGGATCAATTACCACATCAACTGATGAATATGATGTCATTGACATGGACTTCAGGCAGCTGAGCCATTTCTGGATATTATCCCAAACACCGTCTTTTGCCATGAGATAATTGTATGCTTTTTCATTTCTATCTCTAACATCTGATTCTAAAATACTCCACTTAGCACAGTCATTTTCGCTATGGGTTTTTACACATTCATTTCTTGCATCATTTATAGTATCCTGCCCGCCATTGTATGCAACAAGGCTCATTTTCAGAAGATCCTCGCCCTTTGGTTTAGCTGTTTTGAAATAGCCAAGAACATACATTACTTTATTTCTAAAAACAGTAGCTCCGCAATGAATATTAAACCTTGCGTTTAATTTTATTTGTTCTGGAGTTCCTATTCCTTTACATTCATCAATTGTGCCGCCGCCACCATCAACTTTTTCATTTATCTGCATGATACCCCAGTCAATACTGTCTAAGCGCCCATTAACATAATTTTCTCCCTGTTTAACATCATCAAACTTTTTGAATTCTTTTTGCATTTTATTTCCTGTATAATCTTCACTTGCATGCTGAACTCCTGATTCCCGCTGCGCGATCGCAGCCAGAACAGCATTCGCTATCTGGGCACTACCAAGATCCTGGTCTAATTTAGTTAGCTGCACAGCAGTGTCAAATTCAGTCTTAAAATTATTATATCTTTCTACAACATCTGGTGGAATCTGATTATTATCACATGATGCATACGAACCATAACCAGCAACCTGATTTTCTATAATGTTTACCTGCGTGTCATAATTAGCCCACAGGCCCTGCTGTTTATCAAGCAGTCCGCCGCCATTAGCTATTTTATATTTTACTACAGGTTCAGCATCAACCCTGAAATTTTCAACGTTTTGTGGGTGGAACATCTGCTTTATGTAGTCATTGAATTTTTTAGGCGAGTCAAATGTCATGGTTTTGTCTTTGATTGACTGGCCAAGCCTGACTGCCTCATCAACAATCTGCCATCCGGTTTTTATCATGGACTTCATTTTTGTCTGAATCTCAATTTCATGAGTCATTTCAACATTGCTTCTGATCATTTGCAATGTTTCCATTTCAACATTTGTCTGAACTTTGTTTTGAAGCCTGTCATAACCAAGCCATGTAAATTCAGATTTGGGGTCAAATTTTACAGTATTGCCGTTTATTATCACGGTTTCTTCAGGGTCAAATGTCAAGTCAGCATCGGGCTTTGGGTTTATGCAGAAACATCTGTCTCCGCCTTTTCCCTCGGGAAGATCTTTCCGTTTCTGGCAGTCAGCATCACCTAACTTTTTATGGATGATTTTTTCGTATTCGACTAATTTTGAATCTATATCTTTTGGTGGTGTAGCTAATATCGACAATATCTGTTCATTTAAATTTCCGATTTCATTGCTTTTGCATGTAGCTGCCATATAACCTTTACAAGCTGGATATGGCGTATCTTTTTCACCTTCAACATATGCTGCTTTACATTCAATACTTTTAGGCTTGTTGGGATCAGGATTTAAAACATCAGCAATGAGCCTGTCATCCTCTGGTATGCAACACTTCAGGACATTACCTGTGCAGAAGCCTACACCTGTATTTTCTATGCAGGAATTTGTTCCGGGTCTGTCCTTTGTAGTATCAACGCAGCGAAATTTCAACATTTCTGTTGAATATTCATTAGTTTTGCCCTGATAATTAAAGTCCGGATCCTCTGTAAGTTTGGTTAAAGCCAGGTCCTGGCACTTTTTGGTTTTTTGGTCAGGATCATTTCCTGGAATTGTAGTGTAACCATAAAATATATATGACATCATGTTTGCTGCATTTTGATCCTGAGGCAGGCATATGCTTGGATTGTCATCTATACTATTTTGCTTGTTTCCTGACTCGGGCAACTGGAGGTTCCATGCCTCTGGCTTGCCCTGATACCAGTATTTACAGCCAAATCCTTCACTTCCTGCTTTAAACAATGCCTGAACTGAAGATAATGTCCATGTGTGCTTCAGAGCCTGATCAACAATTCTCAGTGTATTCTGGCTGCGCATGATACTGGATTCCTGCAATATTGAACGCTGTTCACGCTCGCCAATAGTAAATACAGCAACAAAAAAACCTATTGCCATTACCATTGCCAATACTGACAGAACAAGAACTTTAAGCATTGCCATTCCTTTCATTCAGCAACACCGCCTTTTGTAATGTAAATTTTGCCATAAGTATTATCCTTGAAAAACAGAGGAATGTATGCACTGCCAAGGATATTTTTATATAACACATTATCATTTAGATAACAGCAAACAGCATTTTCAATAATGTACGTTCCAGCACTGATTTTTTCAATATCTTCCTTACAATTTTCTTTTAAATTTTGCTGGCTTTTTTCTGAGAAAAATGTATCTATTTTTGCACCAGGAGGACATACTTCACTGTCAGTACCTGATGCTGATTGGCATGATAAACGAAAGGAACCCGGACCAAGAGATGTTTGACACGAAATTCTTGATTCGTCATCAGGCAAGCAACATCTCGCCTCCTCAGACAACATTTTACAGTCTTTGTCATACTCCGGTGCCCACACACGGCCTGTTCCGCAGCCATCTAATTTTTGATTCCAGAATCTGTTTACAGTACAAAATCCTTTGATTTTATCGCCGCAGGCAACTACCATATCGCTTGTGGATATTGTAGCCAGCGAAGCTTTTTCATTTTCGAGAACTATCATATATGACTCATAGTTTTCCAAAAGAGAATTGACTTTAGATGTATATGTCCTTGCATCTGCGCTTGAAAACGAAGAAACAATTGTAGAGCGCAAAGCTTCTTCAGCAAGTTCCGGAGTATTCAGCAGAACATAAGACATGTAGAATGGTTCCATTGTGATTTCAGTGTAAGTGAATTTATAGCTGAGGGGACTTCTGCCTGCAAGCAGGTAGGTGAGGAATACAAGTACAGCTACGATAATTAACATGCCTATGATTACTGGAAACAGATATGATGCAATGATTTCATCAAGTATTCCTTTCATGTGTTTTCCACCTGCTTTAAGCATAAGATGATCTTGTCGATTTCATCATTGGACCAAGCTAAATATTGTTCTAAATCACCGTTAGGTCTGGGACCTATAAAATTCGGGTCTCTGTTAATCATTTTTTTACAGAACTCAGGAATGTCTGGTATACCATTCACATTTATAGCTGGAACAGCATAAAGTATATTTTTCTCAACTTGGTTTTTCGTTTTTATGTAATCAGCCTGAAAGTCCTGAACGTCAATACGTGAATCGATTTCCCTGCATTCTAACGGAGCTGTAGAATCCAAACTATCTCTCAATATTATGTTTGTAACCGGATCTATAATAGTGGGAGTTAGTGGATTTTTGTCGTTCATAAAGCATATGTAATCATCTCTTATTATTCTACCAGTATCAATATATTTTGGCTTGTCTATTCGGAAATAGCAATTACCTTTTTGTTTTTCTCCTATTGCAAGACAATCAATATTTATATGCTGAATTTCAGCGGTTTGATAGGCTTTCTCAATCAGGCATGAAATTTTGCTGAGCCATGAATCATATGCTGTTACAGTAACACGGGCTGGCTTTATTCCGTTTGCAGTCAGAATATTTGCCGGAACATCATCGTAACTGTGAGAATCAATTATACCTTGTTTGGGTTCATAGCCAAAAGACCATTTTTTGGCTGTTGTCCATCCTTCTGATTTCGGATCGAGGCAACTACACTGGCTATTGTCACATCTACAATGTTCATTATCCTTATTGCCACACACAGACTCGCAGAATCCTTCACATTCAAGTAGTTGTTTGCACGCAACTGGTTTGGAAATTTCTTCCACTGTTATTGCGTAAGAGATGGAGCATGCACGTGCATAAGGCTCTGGTGCACCTGCAACATATTGATAAGCATCAACACCATAAATAAACTTTTTTGGCGGTGTAGAGTAAAAGCTCAACATTGGCTCTTTAAAGACATCAGACGATGCAGTCAGGTCAGAGTTAGCTAAATTCTCAAGAAACTCGCTTGCATATCTTTCCATTGATTTTGATTCAGCTTCAACACGCAGTGAGGTGAAAAGATGAATAATAACAAATATGAAAACTGCGAAAATGACTATTATTATCACTCTGAACATTGCATTTATTATCATCTTGATACCCCGCGTATCTGCCTTTTATTATTAAAACTTTTCTCATAGATTTTCTTAAGCAACGGATACAACCTGTTAGTAAATCTCAACACCTTTTCAGCGTATGTTTTATCAAACTTTTTTCCATAATACATAATTCCATTCCTGAAATAACGTAGTTCATTTGCAAAATCTACATCCTTGTTGCTAAAACTCAGTTCAATCATATAAGATACCTCAGCTTCGTGAGCACCTTTTCCTGTAGTAATAAACCCGTCTAAAATCATATTTGCTCTTATAAGTTCCATTATTATGTCGTATGCGTTTTTAATTATATGATTAGCATTATTGTCATCAACACCTATCTTTTCAACAAAAGAAAGGAGTATTTTGTAAGAATCTTCAGATTCTGTGATAAGCGAATTTGCCCTGAATTTGTCTGGAAATTGCTTTCTTACCATACCTTCTTTTACGTATTCATTGAAAGTTTTTAGAGGCATCATAATTCAACCCACCCCGACAAAAGAATTCCTCCCAGAATGTTGTTTCTCAGATCTGTATTTATCTCTTTGAATGAATGGTAAAAACTGATTCTTATCTCTTTCATAAACCTTTTTTCAAATTCACCAGTATCTATAATTTTGCTTTTTATGCCTATTACAGCTATGTCAACATCTGATTTTTTTGTGTCTTCTCCTCTTGCAAAACTGCCAAAAACAATAACGGTGCATCCTGGAAATTTTTCTCTTAGAAATTCCGCGAGACCTGATTCATATATCTGCCTTATGTTATCCGCTCTTTTTGCACCTATTACAAGCGGGTTTTCCCTGTTTAATTCAATAGATAACCGTTTTGATTTTCTATCCTTAGATACATGAATAAATTCCTGCTTTTCAAGCAATGGCAGGGATTTTGCGATTGCCGGCTGACTTACTTCAAGAGCTAATGCTAATCCTCTTGCATTAAACAATTCTCCAGCGTTCATAAAAAGAAAACGTAATATTTCCTGTTGTAATAACGTTAACTTCAGTTTATACATATAAATCACAGTTAATATATATTAACTCAAGTTTATAAAGCATTATATTGGTGTTTCTAATATTGGTTTCATTTAATTACCTTAATACCCCGCACAAATCTGCCTCTTCCATATCCCCGTTCAATTCCAAATAAGTTTTAATATTCAAACTTCCGTCAGTTTTTAAAAAATACAAATACATATTTCTGTCCTTGTCGCATGCAAACGTATTGTCAGGAGCTTCTATGTACACAGAAGTGTCTGTCTTTATATAATATTTATAATATTCATACTTGCCCGACGTAACCTTCACCTCACCTAAATCCGGGTCAATAGTTACGCTACATTCCATTTTTGGCAGCTCATAATTTGTGCATGTATCAGCACGAGCCGGGCTCATGGCATTTATTATGCCGGCTATATCACTGGCAATAAGCTGGACATTGGTTCGCATGGCTTCCTGCGCTGCATTGTAAACAGGATCGATGCTCACTACTACAAGCAGCAGCAAAATTATCAGCGTTATTATGAGCCAGTTGAATTCTTCCATGCGGGATCACCTATATATCTCTACGTCCAATTTCAAAATCACCCTTTGGCCATGCATCAAAGCGTTTGTTAAATATATCAGAATAGACAACTCCGGGATATAACCACACACTTGATTTAACAATATCACTTTTAGCTATATTGTTATCATATTCAAATGCCATTTCATTAATTTCTGTATTCCATGAAGAGCAAAAACCAACCCCACTAGTTTGATAGTGTGCAGGTATTGTTATTTCAATGTATTTTTTAAATGTATAAGATTTACCGATTTCATTTGTATCATCTAAACATGAATAATGATCATTTTTTGTATCTATAATTTTTTTATTTTCATCTATTTCATAGAGTGGATAGTTTATCGTATTTTCACATTTATAATCATTACTTTTGACTTTGATTTCAATAATATTATCATAACCCCCAAATATTGGAGGAAGATTTTCACCTGAAATCTTACATGGACTAACAATATGAAAATCAGATGTTTTAGACTTAACACGTGTTAAACCACCAAGATATGTGGGAGCTCTTACAATCTTTACATACTCAACACCCTTACAGTAATTCAGCGGGAATCTGTATACACCTTCAGGTGTTTTCAGGCAGAGCGAATTTGGTCCGCAGGATGCATATTTTATCATGCTTTTGTGGGTGGAGTCTAAAAACATGTAGCCGCCAAATGCATAGAAATTTCCATCCCATTTGCCCCACGGCGGCACATTATTTTTATCTTTCCATTCATCATCACCATGAGCTTCACTGCCCTGTGCTGTTATTCCTGATAAAGGATTCAGCTGGTCATTCAAAACAATGTTGGCAACCATTGAACTTATATCACCTTCATGATCCTTTTTTAATGAATCAATGATATTATCATTACCTGTCCATACTATGCTTGTAAACTCTGCTAAATTTTTGCCATCATAACCATCATCTAAATAAATTAGATTTCTATCAGTCAGTCGGTCGTCATACCATTCCCATGTATAGCCTTTGCCCGGAGGAAATGCTTCATAATATAGAATATAGGTCGGATCGCCCTTAAGCCGTATCTGATATTTTGCAACTGCCTGTGCAGCTTTGCCTATAACCGGATAATTGAAAAGCTTTTCCATGGTGTTCTGTGGTAATTGAAATTCCTGAAGCTCGGCTTGTCCGCTGACGCATGCTTCTTCCATAGCACTTCTCATTGCCTGTGCATTGGCTATGGCAGTCATTTTGTAAGGGTCAAACAAGGACATTATGAGCTGAAATAAAAAAACAACTGCTGCAACAGCCAAAACTAAAAGTACAAAAGTTATCAGCATTTTTTCCAGAGTAAATGACATTTAAACCTACCTTTTTTATTTATGACTTTGATGCTGCAACATTATCCACTTTCATTATATTCAGAAAGCTCTCATGCAGCGGCATAATTCCTGTTGCAATTGCAAAAACCACCAAAATTGCCAGCACGAGCAGGATTATACTGACAACTATATATATCGGCTTCATGTTATCATTTTGTACTGCTGGTTGAAAAAGGTTTTCGTACACTCTCGAAAAGAAGAAACATATTAAGTTGCTGGCATACTAGTAAACTATTTAAACATATGTCTATTTAATTATACATATGTTTAAAAAAATAGACAATATCCTGAATATATTTATTGAAGAGCCTGAAAAAAGGTTTTCAGTGAGAGAAATAGCCAGACTTCTGAAAATAAATCCATCTACGGCATCAAAATATCTTCAGATTCTGGCAAAAGACGGTTTCCTCAGAAAGAGAAAGGAATTTAATTGCATTTTATATCAGGCGGATGCAGAAAGTGAAAAATTCAAAGACATTAAAATTTATTATAATATATCCAAAATAAGAAATTCGGGACTGATAGAAGTTATAGAAGACGAACTTTATCCAGAGGTTATAATTTTATTCGGCTCTTATGCCAAAGGCGAGAATACAAAAAGAAGTGACATTGATTTGTTTGTATTATCAGAATCTAAAAAAAATCTGGATGTTGCAACTTTTGAAAAGATTTTTGGCAGCGAGATCCAATTGTTTGTAATGAATAAAAAAAAGGTTGAAAATATAAAAAAAGAAAATAAAGAGCTCCTTAACAATATCATGAACGGGATAAGAATGAGTGGATTTTTTGAGGTTTTTATATGAAATTTCAGGATTTTATAGAATCAGGGAAGGTACGAAAAAGAAACCCCGATATTCAGCTTGCTAAAGCTCTGGCAAAAATGTCAGGAAATAATCTGGCTATTCTCAGAAGTATGGAGATTATAGACACAAATGCCTCATTCATGATGTCTGCTTATTACGATGCATTAAGACAGTTACTTGAGGCAATGGCTGTGGAAAAAGGTTATAAGATTTATTCACACGAAGCTTATACATACTTTCTCAAAAATGTTTTGAATGAGGATACCGCATCCATAAAATTTGACAGATTCAGAAAGATACGAAATAAGATAAATTATTATGGAAAGCCCGTAGACAAAGAAACCGTGAAATCGTGTAAAGGAGATGTTATTAAATTAGTGGATTATCTGAAAAAGAAATTTAAACCGGCCTGAACAATCCCAAAAGCCCTGCGGTTCTTTGATGAACAGGAATTGTGTATAGTCGTCTGCAATTATTATTAAAAAAACGTGACTGAGAAATCTATTTGTATTTATTCAGAATTTTCCTATAGGTACTGATTTCTTTTTGCTTCAGATTAGAAATGATTTCATCAAATGTTGATACGAATGTTTTAGCTTCATGCAGCATTTTGTATATTTCATCCTTTTTATCGACTTTCATATAGTACTGCGCATCTATTCTCTTATTCTTATGGGACTCTATTGTCTTTGTTTTGTCTTTTCCCAATAGTGTCGTAACTGCAAAAATCGAACAGGAATGGTTCTCACATTTTATACCGATTCTCTGAAGAAAAGAATACAGAGCATAATACTCTGAATAGTAAATAACTACGGTTGTCCATAACAGATCATCTTCTCTGAAATTTTTCTCTGCCCTAAGTAGTGAAGATTTAGATTCTTCGAGGTAAGATTTGGATAACCTTTCATTTGGCTCGACGACTTTCATCCCGTCTTTCAATCCAAAACACCACTTCAATCTTCTATTTTCCATAATACCGCCATATTGCATTTACATAAAATGAATGATTATTTAATATGACATGATTTGTTTCTATTTCCTTTATCAGAGCTTCTTTTTTTTCAACAGCTTTCAAAAAAGATTTTTGTGATATATTTAACTGATGAATCCTGTAGGGAATTAAATGTGCAGAAAGATTATATTGATTTTCTGAAACTGTCAATATATCCAGATCAGAATCTTTGGCAGCTGTGAAATTGGCAAAGCTGCCAAAAACAATTATTAGGTCATTTGATTCGATCGACTTGGCAAACGTTTTAAATACTGGATATTTCTGTAAGAATAATATTGTTTTGTATATTTCGGTCTGAAGCAGTAAAAATCTGGTATGTATATTATCAAGATTGAGGCTGAAATATTTGTGTTTGCCTTCGCTATTGCTTTTGAGTATGTTTTTTTCCTCAAAAGCAGCCAGCAGATTCTGGGTTGTTTTTAATGGAATTTTTGCCTGTCTGCTTATCTCCCTTAGATACAGCTTTCTTTTATAATCACCGGTATATAAAAGCAAAAGTTTCAGTTCGTTGTATAAGTTATGATACATATGTATAAATTTAGATACAATAACTATAAAAAGGTTTCTGTCTTATGAAAAATTTCAAACCGGCCTGAACAATCCCAAAAGCCCGGCGGTTCTCTGCTGCGCTGGGTTGATGTAAAAAGTTTGGCCATTTGCAAATATTGTCAAAAAGACCATGAGTATTATAAATCCTAAAACAACTGCGAGCAAAACATGCGTCAAGTTCCATGCCATGATAATTATCTGGCAGCGAGAATTGAAAAAGATTTATAGTGTGGGAAAAACCGGGTGTTAATAAAATAATGTGTCCAACAACCACTTCCATAGTGGTATGAATTTTATTTTTTTTCCATTTATTGTTTCTTCAGCTTCGTAGTCTTCTGTTATTACAATCAGATTTTTGCATTTTAACTCCTCGCCTGCTTTTGTCAATGCCCTTATTTCCCGCTCTTTTGTCTTATAGCCAGAGATATCCCAGCAGGCCTGTATTAACTTTTTGACTTTTAATCCTTCTTTGACGACAAAATCCACTTCATATTGCTGCTGATTTTGCCAATAGAATATTCCCATGTTTGGATTCAGGCTTTCTGCTTTTTTTAATTCTATTGCAACTATATTCTCCATGATTCTTCCAAAATTTGAGATAAACTTAAACCCAACAGCATTAGACAATCCCACATCTATTGCATAAACTTTCCTCGCAGCTTTTTCCTGTTCCTTGACCTTGAATGAAAATCTCTTTACAAAAAACAATATATTCGATTCTTCCAGATATGAAGAAAATTTTTCTATAGTGTTCGTTGTTGTATCCAAAGATTTTTTTAATGAATTAAATGTTATAGTGCCTGAGGTATTTGTCAGATAAAATTTTGCCAATGACCTTAATATATCACTTTTTTTAAGTTTATATCTTCTTTCTATATCTTTTGTTAGTATATCATCAAAATATGTCAAAAGAAGCTGTTTTTTTTCGCTGCCCAGAACAACTTCAGGAAATCCTCCGAATTCCATATATTCATTCAGGGCTCTTTTAATTTCCAGTCTTTTTGATATTGTATCAAGTTTATCTTTTACCTCTATATTTTTAAATTGTAAAAATTCTTTGAAACTGAGAGGAATGACATGAACATCAAGGTGCCTTCCTGTCAAAACACTTGACAACTCTCCTGACAGTAATTTTGATGACGACCCGGAAATTATTATTTTTGCTTTTCCTAATTCATGCATTGTTCTCACCCACTTCTCCCATTTTGGCACGTTGTGAATCTCATCCAGAAAAACAAAAACATTTTTGTCGGGCTTTAAAAATTCCAAATATGCATCGTAGATTTCGTCAAGAATTTTCGAGTAGAATTCTGCAAATCTTCTATCCTCAAAATTGATCATTAATATATTCTTTTTTTCTGTGTTTTCGGATATTTTATTCATCAACTGCCTCATTATATACGACTTACCTGACCTTCTTACGCCAATGATAGCTATAATAACATTCGTTTTAAGAAAATTACGACATTTATCAATGTAATCAGGTCTATACCTGCCTGTATCCAATTCCTTTTTCCAGAAATTCCAGTCCTGTAAAATTTCCATTATTTCATCTTTTCGCATACATATCACTGAATATATCATATATTATTGTATTTAGTATACTAAATAAATTTATGAATATTTATTTAGTATAGTATTTAAAGTTTATGCTAACCATAAATGGGGTATGGGAATGGCTCCAGCGAGGAATTGAAAAATGGTTTAATGTACGATTATAATTAAAGATACTGATTCTTATGTTTCATAAATGAAATATATGTTTCATAAATGAAACGTGATGGTATATGTTAATCGCAAATGAAAAAGAATTGGGCATTATTAAAAAATTAATAGACTATCCGGAAAGGATATGGATGTTGACAGAGCTTTCCAAAGAATCGGGAATACCGAAAACAACGGTATGGAGAATAATCAACAGATTCGTTGATTTGGATATTGTATTAAAGAGCTATGCAGGGAAGACAGAAACTGTAAAAATAAAGAATAACGACTACCTAAAAGAACTGTTGAAAATACTGGATATTGACCAAAATTATATGAAGGAAATAGCGAAAAAATATGCCAAAGAAATTTATAAAATAAAAGCTGTAAAAAAATGCATTTTATTCGGCTCTGTTGCAAGAAATACAGCAAATCTGAAAAGCGATATAGATATTCTCATTCTGATAACAAAAACCTGTAAATTTCTGGAGGATGAAGTAAATATAATAACTGAAAAAATGAGTCACGAATCTGGAGTCAGAGTGATGCCCGACATTGTCGAAATTAAAAAGTTTAAAAAATGGAAAAGCTTAAATCCTTTTTCGGTAAAAATATACACAAAGAGGGAATTGTTTTATGAATGAACACTTTAAAGATGCTAATTCATGGATAAAATGTGCACAGTACATTCTTGATGAAAATCCAAGGGTTTCTGCTGCTATGTCTGCTCATGCCATGATAAAATCTCTGGATGCATTGTTTGAAGAAAAATTCAGCAGAACACCACAGCGGCATGACAAGGCAACCGATTTTTTCAAGGAAGTGTTGTCACGAAATCTTATCCGTGGTGAAGAAAGCAGGTTTCTGCACACTATTCAGAATATCTTGCAGAAAAAGAGCTCTGCTGAATATCATACATCTTATTACAGCAAGGATGATGCAAGACAATGGATAAGGAACGTTGAGAATATTATGGAAATGTGTGGGAAATATGTTTGATAGCATGTTTTTGGAAAATTATACTACAGCACCAGATTCGCATGGTTTTGTGGCAGCGGGAATTGAAAAAGGTTTAATTCGAAGAGATGGGAGTAATCTGATAATCACAATATCCATTTACAGCATTCGGGTTAATTGTGCATTTTATCTTGTTATAATTACATATCCGGGTTTGGTGAATTGATAATTTTTGGCATGCAAGAATGCATACATTTGTTTTTCCTGCATAGCATAAGATATTATTTCCATTACTGCCTGCATCAACACAGCCTATATCATCATTAAGCCAGAGGCATATTGCATTGCCTTTCTTCTGGCCTATGCAATCTGACTTGTCAAGGTTTTTACATTCGGAAGATCCATAGCGTGATGGAACCTTTTCACATTTCATTGAAATTACATCCCAATAACAATTATTATTACAATGTATGCATTCATTTTTGTTTGTTATAGTTCCACAGTCTTTTTTTATACATGGTACACATGATTTAAAATCATAATAACAGCCAGAACCCCCGTTCGTGATAATTGCTTTTGATAATGCATGGCATTCCCAAGGTCCGCAGAAATTAAACCAGCCTTCACCACATTCACTGCATTGCGGGTTGGCTGATATACATTTATTTTTATCTATATCAATTTTGAAGTCAACTGACTGCAAATAGTATGGGTAATATTTTTTATCGTTTATCAGGTCATGTATTCCGATCTGACAATCTTTTTCTTTCGTTATGGTTAGGCTTGCGCATGGGTCTTTTACAAATCCAATAATATGCTGATTGTAAACCCAGAACGTCAATGTAACGAGTGTTGGATATGGATCAACGTTTCTAGTTCGTATTTCACCCATCAATTTCGGATTTTGTATTTCAAAAACAAGCTGATAATGTGTCTGCGACGGAAATGTCATTATAGCTGTTTTCCTGTCCAGTTCAACCTTACCGCCGAATGAAACCATTGGAATAACCTTGAGTTCAGAACCGTCGTTGGTATTTACTATCAGCGGATTTTTTTCTGAACCAATTAAAATTAAAAACCGGTTACCTCCGATGCATGCTACTTCTACATTATCTTCAAGTTCTGTTGAAGATGAAACTGATATCTTATCACCCACATATGTTGTAGATAATTTTTTTGCCTCGCCGCTAAGCAGACCTGACTGGACTTTTATAATTATCAAAACAACTACCAGTACAATCACAGCAACTACGATGCTGAATATTATATTGTTTTGGATACCTTTCATGATTAATTCTTGCTTTGATATAATTAAAGCATGATTGTTTAAGAATTCCCTTTAATGTTCCAAGCTTTAACTCTTTATGCATCGGAACAACACAATTGGCTTTTCGATCATTTTCATTGGAAATTCTTCAAGATATAAAACAGTGGCTTCTTTTAAATTATTCAAAGCTTCCTCTATTGTTTTGCCTATCTATTTAATTTATTAAAAGCTTTCTTCATGACAATGCTGAGATTCTCCTTCGTATTAAATGTTTGCGTTAACTTTAAATATTAGTTGTTAACTAATATTAACATATGTTAACTAAAGATAACACTTACAAAGTTGCTAAACTGTTCTTTGACTTTCCTGAAAGGGAATTTCATATACGGGAACTTGCTAGGCTTACGAAGCTTTCAGCACCTGCTATCATAAAACTGACAAAAAAACTGGAAAAAACCGGGATAATAACTATAGAAAACGGGAAACTATCGAAATGCATTAAAGCTTCAAGATCACACGTTTTCTTGGCTAAAAAACAACTTTATAACATAGATGCTTTATTTTCAAGCGGACTCGTAGATTTTTTGCAGGATATATATGAGGAACCGGAAGCTATAATTCTGTTTGGAAGCTATTCAAGAGGTGAAGATATTTCTAAAAGTGATGTAGACATTGCTGTAATAACAAAGAAGAGGATGAATCTGAATTTTGACAAATTTGAAAAGTTTTTAAACAGAAAAATAAATGTTATGGAACTGCAGATAAAAGAATGTGAAAAAGAGCTTCTTAACAATCTCCTGAACGGAATTGTATTGTACGGATATTTCAAGGTGCTGTAATGATAGAGTGTGGGACAAAACTAGGCGCTAGTTATCCATGATTATAACATATACCCGCTTTCCCATGTACTTTTTTGGTGCATCTATTTTTGCTCCATTTCCA
>JAGVVW010000019.1 GCA_018304635.1 Candidatus Aenigmatarchaeota archaeon | reverse complement strand
AACTCAATCCAACAGAACAGTGCTGGAAAATCGGCAGAAAAGGAATTGCAAACAGATTGTTGATGAATGTGCCTGCGATGAAATATCATTTGCGTAAAATATTCAATGATAAAAAGTCTTTACCTAAAATGTTCCATTATTTAGTGAACTAACTATTAAATAGGAATACCATAAAACGTGAATGGTGAACAAGTGATATTTTGTTTCTATAAATAAAGTATAAAACCCCAGCCTTTATAGGCCAGCTGTTTTTGATTATCTTGAAATAAAGCAACCGATGCTTAAAAAGTTCCAAAACTTTATATACACCTGAGTATATCTAAAATTACATAGCTTATATTTCATCGTAGTGATTTACATGGCAATTAAACCTAAAATGGAATTCAGAATATGGGAAGGATCCCCGTTAATTGGAATTCTAAATAAAAGAAAATAAAAACAGAATAGACAAAGCAAACGAAGAAGAAAAATCACAAGGAAGTGATCAAAATTTCTCTGAATATAAAGAAAAATTGAAAAAGAATCTATTGTAATTATCCACTCTATGCTCCTGCCGGGAATTTCATAACACTTCTTCTTTATAATTATTGAAAAAGGGTTAATTTGAACCCGGGTCCTCGGCTTTCACCTTTTTCTCTTATTATTCATTTCTCATTACTGTCCATAAACGAGAGGCCGATATCCTTGACCGGATTGTCCAACCACGGAAAAGAGAATAATATACAGTATTGTTGTACATGTTATTCTTTTTTCCGTTAACGCTTTTTTCTTCTTAAGAAGAAAAAAAGGTTACTAGACTACAGGAGCATTTAGTTTTTCTTTTGATATCTTATCTTTTCTTTTTACAAAAAGAAAAGATAGAATGAGGCACTCTGCAATCGATATCTGTAATAACTACGGATTGTCCACATTCCTTGCTCCACTCAGCAATCCTCTGAGCATCACGGTCTGTGGCTTAAGACTGCTGCATTCCTGCCCTGATCCATTCACCGCAGCCAGATCCCAAAGGACTGAGCTTCGACGCTCAGAACATGGGCCGGAGATACTACAAAAACCTCATGCAGTTTTCAGTTCCAGCTAAAGCGGATTGCTGGTTTCCTGCTCCAAAAAGGATTTTTCAATTCTCCAAAAAGAGTTGTAATATTTTTCCGTCAACGCTTTTTGGTAGATATAAATTTCAATTCTCCAAAAAGGGTTGTAACAGGCCGCCGCTACTTGCCCAACCTAGCCTCAAATAAAATATTTACCTATGCTTATAAATAACTGCTTACAATGTAAATTATGGTAAAGGGTTTAAGCCCGTTAGTTGCTACTGTCTTGCTTATAGCTATTACTATAGCCTTATCTAATATTATAATGTCATGGATGACCACTCTGGCAAAAGAAGAAACCCAGAATATTGGAAATAAGACAAGTGCTGCTATTGACTGCACATCAGCAAATATTGACATACGGTCTGTTTATCTTGATTTTGGTGCTAATATCAGTACAGTGATCGTATGGAATAATGGGCAGGTTAATAATATGAAGGTAACATCAGCGCAGATATTTTCAACCAAAGGAGAGGCTTTGAACCGCACCAATTCAACAGAAGAAATTGTTTTGAATATAGGCGAAGTTGAAGACATAAAATTTAACATGACTAATCTAATTACCCAATGCAGTAATTTCAGTCAGGCTTTTGTTACTACAAACTGTGTCGGCATTTCTGACAAGTTTACAGCAACGCCGTATGGATGTTAAAAATAATCTTTTTAAAGCTGCGAATACAATTAACACAAAGCGTAATTCTTATAAAATACTGGTGATTATTGTGGAAGTAGACATGCCAAATCCAATGAAAATGGGTTTTGACCGTTCAATTGTTGTATTCTCACCCGAAGGGCGGATGTATCAGGTAGAATACGCTAGAAAAGCTGTTGAGAATTTATCTACGACAACTGTTGGTGTTGTCTTTAATCATGGTGTTGTTTTTGCTGCAGCCAGGCAAACTGCGAAGCTGCTTGTCACAGATACAAATGAAAAAATATCCAAGATTGATAATCATATTGGAATTGCATCATGCGGCATCCTTTCTGACTGCAGGGTTTTGATTGATTATGCCCGTGTCCGTAGTCAGATAAACAGGATAACATTCGGAGAGCCGATTGAAATCAATGCATTAGTTAAAGACATAGCTGACAGAAAACAAAAATTTACTCAAATAGGCGGCATAAGACCATATGGAGTCAGTTTTTTAATTGGCGGTGCAGACGGGACACAAAGATTATATGAAACAGATCCATCTGGAACAGTTCGCGAATGGAAGGCACATGCAATAGGCCGTGGCTTTAAAGAAGCCAGGAAATATCTGGTTGACAACTACAAGGAAAATCTGACTAAAGAAGCTGCTATTGACTTGGCGCTGAATGCATTAAAAACTGGCGAGAAAAAATTAAGTTCTGACGGCGTTGAAATCGGCCTTGTTGAAAATGATAAATTCAGAATACTGACAAAGCAGGAAATCAAGACGACAATAAAGGAGTATTTGTAGAATTTTGAAATAATAGTAAAGAACATTGATTCTATAACATTTTACGATGTTTTTTCCATATTTACAATCTACTGTAAGAGAGTGGAAGAAGAGCAGTTATTGCAACAGCCACTTTCGCAAAGAAGTGAATTCAATATCTATTCCATCATGTTTTTCATTTTTTTCATAGCTTTTTGTTATTACCAATCCATTTTTTAATCCAAATTCCCTGGCGCATTCTATAAGTCCTTTGAGTTCTCTTTCCCGCACATTTTCATTTTCAATATCATAGGCTACCTGAATTATCTGTTTTGGTTTCAGACCTTTGCAGATGACAAAATCAACTTCAGCTCCCTGACTGTTCTTCCAGTAACTTATTTCCCTGTCATGCCTTTTCAATTCCAAAAATACTGTATTTTCATACAACCTCCCGTACTCTATTTTTCCGTTTATTGCGTACATGAATCCCGTATCACCAAGATACGCTTTTCTTGGATATTGCGACCTGTCTTTTATTTTATGCGAAAAAATAGGCACGAAGAAAAATAAATAACCTTCCTGTGAACATTTTTCAAGGTGCAGGAGACTTTGCTTTGATGTCTTGTATCCCATACTTTTGAAAAAATTCAGGCATTTGGATGCTGAAAAATAGGAAGAGCCAACAATATATTTTCCAAACAGATCGACAACCGACATTTTTTCCATTGACAATTCAGCAACATCCAGACCTATGATATCTTTAAAATACGAATTTAGCAACCTTATCTTTTCTGTTTTATCGTTTAGTAAAACTGCTTCTGGAAATCCCCCATAAATTAAATATTCATCTAAACTTTTTTCTATCTTTCCGATGCCAGCTGTTGTTTTTTCAACTTTCAGGTCTTTGAACTGTAAAAACTCTCTGAACGAAAGCGGATAAAGCTCATAAACAAGCATTCTTCCTCTTAATGGTTTGTTTGGAATAGCAAGGCTTCTTCTCGAAGAGCTCAATATAAGGTTTAATTTACCTTTCAGCATCTCATGATTTCTTGCAATCCAGTTCTCCCATGAAATCGCATTTGTTATCTCGTCCAGAAGCAGATATCCATTATCCCCAAACCATTTGACGATATTGTCAAGAACATTTTCATCGTTTTTTATTCTATTGTCCTCAAGATTAATATACCCCACTTTCTCATCTTCTTTGGAAAGTATTTGATGTAAAATAATCAACGCACTTGTTTTTCCACACCTTCGTATGCCTGTAATTGCTACAATCTTCAGTTTTGAGTTTGATTTAATACTTTCAAAATTTATACCCCTCATCTTAAGCTCTTTCTTATCTGCGTAAGTATCCCATTCTTCAAAAACAGGTTCCATAGATTGTTTTTGTGGGGAACAATATTTAAAGATTTCTGTTCCCACAAAAAACGATTTTTCTATGAATAAGGCTTTAAATATATAAGTAAGTAATACTTACTTATGAAAGCAGATTTGTTGAACAAAATTCCTGATATGGCTGTAGTAAGCTCGAGAGGGCAATTAGTTATACCGAGCGATATTCGTGAAAAAATGAAAATAAACGAAGGCGACATATTTGCCGTATCTTCTGTAGGAAAAATGCTTGTCATGAAAAAGATGAAAAGCCCTTTTACGGAAGATGATGCGCAAACATTAAAAGAAGTTGGCGAAGCCTGGAAAAGTGTTGCAAAAGGTGACATCATAGTGCAAACAAAAGAAGAGTTTCTGAAGGAGCTGGAGGCATGGTCAAAGAAATAATCCAAACCAAAGAGTTTATCCATGATCTCGGACACGTGAAGGACAAGAATGTCAAAAAACGAATTTTTAAGCAGATAGCCAAGCTTACCCGGAATCCGGATATAGGAAAGCCTCTCAAATACAGGCTCATGGGTGAAAGAACACTGTACATAAAACCGTTTCGCCTTATTTATGCTTCAACAGGAGACAAAATAATTCTGTTGCGGTTTCAATACAGGAAGAAAGTGTATCAATGAAACTGAACACATACTATAAACTTTGGTCTATCTCCATCAATTCCTTGTATTGATCTAGTCCTGATCATAACGCCCTATTTTTCTCAACGCCGAATTTATAATTTCATTTCTTATTGGACAGTATGCCTCAGAGTATATACCTAATTCATGCAAAAGTTGTTTTTCATCTATCAACTCTATAGCAGTATCCCCTTCTGGATATCTTATTGCCACACTTCTTTTACTGTTCCATGGTCTGTTGATTGTTCCAATAGCACCGAGTGTCCATTGAACTACAGAACACGGCTTCCAGATATAAGGAAGATCTCCAGGTTCGTATTCCTGAACCTGTCTTTGACTTGCTATTTTGTTCTTATCACCGGGAGATTCCCAGACAATTAAAGGCTCTATTCTATCTCCGTAAACAGCGTTCCGAAGGCTTTCATCAGAATATATCAATACCTCTCTACCTAAAGGTATCTTTCTACCTTCTTTATCTACAAAATATTCACCATCATAAGGCACAAGATCTTCAGGATCTCTACTGAGGTGTGCTATAGCAATTTTATTAAAACCGGTTTTATCGCTTATAGAACCATAGCCAAAGAAAGGACCATAAACATTTGACATATCATCTGCATCATCAGAGCCTTTCACAACATAGAGCCTGTCCTTTCCAAATTCGTATTCAACTGGCAAAACCTCTGTTTTCATGTTGTTTACGTCAAGACCTACTCTTTTTGCAGCTTCTGTTGTAAAATGAGTACCTATTGGGTCCGGAGGCAACCATAAAGTTTTTCCATCAGGTGAAACATAAAATCTTTCTTCATGACCTTCAAGCATCTGGAGATTGTGAATATTAAACCAATATTCTCTTGATGGTGCAAAACCATTTAAGGGTACCTGCCCGCCTTTGTCGCGAGGAGAACCTAAATCTTTTCTGGTCAAAGGCCACGAATCATCTGCATATTGATGTAGCATACCACCAGACGCAGTTATCATGGGATGTTGTTCATTCGATAGTTGTTCCTTATATCCATTTTTCAGGGTTTGTACCAAAGCATTTACCTGATAATCATCACAGCGAAATGGCTTACTGAGTTCTTCTGCATCTTCAGGAATGTATAGTATGACATCTAATCCATCAGAAGTTTTCTGGATATAGCTTTTATATACTTTACCAACACCTATTTCCGGCATATTAATTTCTCCTTACTTCGTATTTGTTTAGCTCTTTAGCAGAGGTTTGCTGACAGCATTCTGGTTAATTCTTTCTTAATGTCTAGTTTCTGCAATTGCCATGTGGCAATAAGGGATGCAAGAGTTTCATACATTTCCAGAATAGTGATTTGAAAGTATTAAAAGCTATTGGTTAATATATATTTATAATACAGCCTGAAAAGCACGAATACCAAGAATATTACATGCTGACAGGTCTGGAATACGTGATTCCTATGGTTACTGTTGATAAAGCTGTTATAGCTAAAATAGAGAGAAATAACAAGCGTTTTGAAATTCTAGTTGATCCTTTATTAGCCTATGACCTGCGTCAGGGCAGATCTGTTTCTATTCAGAATATGTTAGCTGTCAGCCATGTCTATGCAGATTCCAAAAAAGGTATGCGTGCCAGCGATCATGATGTTAAAGCGATATTCAAAACAGAAGACATTGAAAAAATAGCAGAATACATTGTTAAGCATGGTGATGTTCAGCTTACAGCGTCTTTTAAAAGAGAAAAAGTTGAAGAGCGAAAAAAGCAGATAGCTGCTTTAATTTCCCGCAATGCAATGGATCCAAGAACAAAAGCACCACACCCAATTGAAAGAGTTTTAACATCTATGGAACAAGCTGGTGTTTCTATTGATGCTTTTCAATCGCCGGAAGCTCAGATGGAGAATGTTATTAAGGCTATAAGACCCATAATCCCGATTAGCATGGATAAAATAACACTGGTAATAAAAGTGCCTGCTAAACACAGCGGTAAAATCCACGGATTTTTAAAGTTTTATGGAATAAAGTCAGAATCATGGTCAAAAGATGGCTCTTTAACTGTTAATGTGGAAACAGCAGCTGCTGTCAAGGATGAAATCATAGGAAAAGTGAGCCATATGACGCAGGGAGATTGTAGTATTCAGTAATGGTTAATTTCAAAATTAGCATGATACATAAAATCGTACACAAAACGAAATCAACTGAAAAAGTATAAATAGATAATTGTAAATATTGGGGGTTATATGATATGGAAGAAGTAATAATAGAAAGAAAAGAGCGAAAACTTGTAATACCAGGAGAAGAATTAGGTGAAGGCCGAGCTGGTCGCGGAGCATATTATGAAGATGGGAAAGTTTTCTCAAAGCTTGTCGGACTTGCAGAGAATCGCGACAATCTTCATTTTGTAATACCATTGAATGGAATATATAATCCAAAAAGAGGGGATGGAATAATCGGCAAGGTTGTTGATATTTCCTTTTCAAAATGGATAATTGATATAAATTCACCTTATCAGGCAACACTAGCTTTGAATGAAGCAGTTGATGAATTCGTTGACTTAAACAAAACTGATTTAAGCAAGTTCTTCAATTACAATGACCTTATTTTTGCTGAAATTTTCAGTATGTCCAGGACAAAAATGATACAGCTTTCAATGAAAGATAGGAAATGCAGAAAACTTCGTGGCGGTCGTGTTGTTCATGTAACATCAGCTAAAGTGCCAAGAATTATCGGAAAGAACGGCTCAATGGTTGAAATGATAAAGGAATTAACCGGAACCCAGATAGTTGTAGGCCAGAACGGAATCGTCTGGGTGAAAGGAGAAAACGAGGATGTTGCTATAGAAGCAATAAATGTCATAGATGAAAAATCACACATGCAGGGCTTAACAGACCATGTTAAAACAATGCTTACTGAAAAAATGAAAAACAGATCATTAGTAAAGCATGTGCATACTGAAGAAGATGCTGACAATAATAAGAAACATTCGGAAGAAGAGGAGAATTCGTATTGAGATAAGTTAATTATCAGACATAGCTGGTGGAAAAAATTTAATTATTGGGAGGTTATTATAATGCGAAATGATGGAAGGAAATTTAATGAATTGAGACCAATGGAAGCAAAAATTGGCGTTTTGAAAAATGCTGTTGGATCAGCATATTTTAAAATGGGAAATACAATAGCTATAGCCGGTGTTTTCGGCCCGAGAGAAGTTCATCCCAAACACGATGAAGATGCTGAAAAAGCAATTCTGAGAACCAGATACAATATGGCTTCATTTTCAACTGAGACAAGAAACAGGCCTGGTCCGAGCAGGCGGAGCAAAGAAATATCAATGGTTATAAGAAATGCCCTGACACCTGTATTGTTTCTGGAGGATTATCCTAAAACAGCAATTGATGTGTATATAGAAGTTCTTCAGGCTGATGCATCAACACGATGCGTTTCATTGAATGCAGCTACACTTGCACTGGCAGATGCAGGAGTACCAATGAGAGATTTTGTGGCAAGCTGTTCAGCTGGAAAAGTAGGTGATAAAATTGTACTAGATATAGCTGGCAAAGAAGATACAGATGGACAGGTAGACTTGCCTGTTGCATACTATCCAAAAAAGCGTTTATTGACGCTGATACAAATGGATGGCATTGTAACAAAAGATGAGCTTAAGACAATAGTCAGCCTTGCCAAAAAAGGCTGTGAACAAATATATGAAGTTCAGAAAAAAGTAATAAAAGAAAAATATAAAGAGGTGGGACATAATGATAACAGTTGATAAAGAAGCTATGAATGAGATGATAGCTCGAAACAAGAGGCTTGACAGTCGTGAATTGGATCAGTTCAGGGAGATAAAAGTAGAAGCTGGTGTTATTTCATCAGCTGAAGGCTCTTCCAGAGTTTGTATTGGAAAAACCGAAGTAATTGCTGGTGTGAAAATGGATCTTGCTGAGCCTTTTCCTGATTCCAAAGATGAAGGTGTTTTAATGGTAAATGCTGAGTTTGTGCCGCTGGCATTTGAAAAATTTGAAACTGGGCCTCCTAGCGATGAAAGCATTGAACTCGCACGAGTGGTTGATAGAACTATAAGAGAAAGCCAGATTCTGGACATGAAAAAACTCTGTATCAAACAAGGAGAAAAAGTATGGACAATTTTCATTGACATAGATATTATTGATCACGATGGCAACTTGATTGATGCTGCAACTCTTGCATCAGTGCAGGCTTTGTTAAATACCCGTATGCCAAAGATGAATAAAGAAACTTATGAAATTGATTACAAAACCAAGGAAAGTCCGCTTCCGATAAATGGCATGCCTGTATCTTTGAGCTTTGTGAAAATAAGCGGAAAAATTTTAATTGACCCGTCCCTGCAGGAAGAAGACAGCATGGATGCTCGTTTTACTGTGGGAGTCTTTGAACAAAACAGCGAAACAAAATTCTGTGCAATGCAAAAAGGCGGTACTGGCGGATTCACGATGGAAGAGCTTGATATGATGCTGGATATAGCAGAAGAAAAATCACGGGAACTGAGAAATGTCATAAAAGAGTGAATGAAGGAAATGGGTTGAGTTCAAAATCTACATGATCTTCGATGCGTCAAGGTTTCAAAAGACGCACCTATAAAGATTTGCCAGGTGGGTCATGGTTCGTTGGAAGCTGAAATTTTGGAAATCCATCAGGATTTCGTAAATGTTGGAAACATGATGTTTCCGACACATGTAATTCCAAAGGAATTACAATGAATCATATACAAAACGAACTCATCTATGAAGAAAGACAGAGCATTGACATTTAAATGAAAATCAGATTCGGAGAACACTTAACATTCCATCTTTCTTCCAGTTCGCGAACATATTCAGGTACAGCATAATGGTGCTCTTTTACAAATTCCTGTAGTTGTTCAGTTGCTGCCTCCCATCTCTGTTTTAATTCAGTATCGTATACTTCAAGTTGTCTGGTAAAGATATCAATTCCATTGCTATTGGTTGTTGCTCTTGCCTGTTCAAGCATTTCTGCAGTTGTTTTTGAAACTTCTACTTTCAATGCTTTATGATCATATGCTGGAACAACAGAAATGCCTTCTATCTTCTGCATTGCTCTGCAAAATTCCAAATAATCAGGATGTGTTTCATCAGCTTCAAAAGGTATACCGCCACCGTAGAAGTTTCCTTCTATTTGCTGAACAGTACTTGCTTTTCCAGAATGAATTATTTCATTCAGATAAACATCTTCAGAACCCTCAAAATAATCTCTGGATTCATGTTCTGACGGTACTTTTGAACATGCACCAAACAATGTATAAGCAAAAGGAAACATATTCATTAAACATACAGCATGGTTTGAGGAACTGTCTCCATTTCCTCCAATACTGAAAACATATCCCCATCCTGCACCATAAAGCCAATTAAATCTTTTTTCATCTTCAAACGAACCTTCAGTTATTGGTTTTTCTGTAATTAAACCATAAAGAACATCTAAGGTATGCAAATCTTTGCCGTCATGGATTAAAAATTCAGGCAAACGGAGTGTTGCTGTATTTCTATCATAAACAGGTTCAGGAAAACCTGTCATTATACAATAAGTCATGGTGGTATATATAGTTTTTTACTATTTAAAAGTAATATCTAAATATGTATATAATACCCTTATAGTAGGATTTATAAATTTTCTATGTTAAATAACAACTATGAAATATACCGAACTTTTAAATAGTTTCCATCCCACTATTATGGTGGGTGAAGATATGAAAACATTTGTGACTGTAGATGAAAAAGGCAGAATAGTTCTGCCGAGTGAATTACGGAAAAATATGGAGATCAAAGTACATCAACGCATGTTAATGGAAAGGATGGATGACAATGTTCTGGTTTTAAAGAAAATAGAAAGTGAAATTTCTTCTGATCCGTTCATGCGTTCTATTAAAAAGCCCGCGAAATCCAGTACAAACATTGACTTGGAAAAATTAGAAGAGGAGTTGTGGACACTGTGAAATTGACTATGATGGATTCAAATGTCATAATTTTTTCAAATGTAGAAAACTATCCTGAGCATAAGGCAGCTGTGACAAAAATTGAAGAGCTGGCTAAAAACAATAAGCTGGTTGTGAATTTAATAATAGTTTCAGAGGTTTTTCATAAGTTATTTCGCATCTTAAGTCTTGAGGAAGCATACAAACGGACAAGTGCATTGCTTGAGTCTGAAACAGTGTGTTATACACTTAACTTCGCCACTTTTATAGATTTCTTTTGATTTATGCATGATTTTTCAGCCTCCATTTTTGGATGGAGAGCCTGAAAAATCTTTTATTAACCACC
>JAGVVW010000018.1 GCA_018304635.1 Candidatus Aenigmatarchaeota archaeon | reverse complement strand
ATCGCCTTTCTCAAGTTGCCACATAATTTAATCACCAAGAAATATATGGTGATTGCTAATATATAAAAGTTCTGAAATTAAGTGAACATACTATTAGATAGCATAGATGCTCCAGAAGAAGTTAAGACAGTATTAGAAGACATGCTCGTCAAAAGATCAGAAAAGGGTGGGATGCGTTCAACATTTTTTGCGATGTGTTGTGAAATTTTCAGCATCGAGGATCTCTCCAAAATTAAAGATGTTGCTGTGGCAATTGAGTTGTTAATGACTTCATTTTATTTTCATAACCGCATATTATCAGGATGCTGTCAGATGCATTATATTTCGCAAAAGCAAACAGGTTTTTCAATGCTTTCGCGAAAATAGGAAAAATTCATGAGGCAAATGTTGAGGAAAAAAAGCATTTAACAGAGGTACTGGAGAAGCTCAGTTTTTAACGTTTACCATTTTACAAGTTTCTTCTTTTTATAGGCTGCGTTGGATATGATCCATGCCGTGCTCACATACGGAATTTAAATACTTATTTACCTATTAAATAGTGGTGATATTTATGTATGTTTCGGGTACAACAGAACTAGCATTAATGCAAGGCATATGCCTGGATGAAAATGGCGATTTATATTATGATAAAGGGCGAGTGCCATATTTAGGATATAAACAAGGCGTATATGTTGTTGAAAAAGATAATACTTTATATGTAGAAATAAATGCTGTTAATGTTGCAAATGATTTAATAAGAGACAGATCAGTTGTATCAGAACCTGTTGTTATAGATATACCTGATATTGATGTGGAACTTAAAAGAGTAGTTTATGATTCTGCTAAAATTATTATGCTTCCTCTTATAGTTCCTGTTTCAGGGATATTTGTGGTCAGATATGTTGATGATTTCTGTGCTGAAGTTTATTTTGACGAGAATCGTAGTGAATTCAGATACAGGTCTTCAGATCAGAGAGTTCCTGACCGGAATATTACAGAGCTTTCCAGAACACGTGCATTGAATGCATGCAATGAACTGAAAAGACATGATATCGAAAGTCTTTATGCTGAAATAAAAGCCAATCCTTCGTTGTTAAAGCCATTTACTCGCATCTGACGTAGATCTTATTTCATATAAAACTTCTCCAAATCATCCAATCTTAGCTTTTTGAAATCTTTGAAAACAAAATCTGCATTTGATGTATCTTGGCTTCCATCATCAATCATAGCACACCGCATGCCAGCTGACTGTGCTGATATCAGCCCGTTTGTACTGTCTTCTATAGCAATACATTCTTCTGGTTTGAATCCCATGAGCTCAGATGCTTTCAGATACAAGTCAGGAAAGGGCTTGCCTCTTTTAACATCATCAATTGCAGCAATATGCCTGAAAAATGGCTCCAGTTCAAATGCATTCAATACATATTTTACCAGTTTTTTTCTAGAGCTTGTTGCAATTGCCAATGAGTATTTTTCATAAGCTTTTTCAATGAATTCATCAACGCCATCTATTAGAACAATATTTCCCAACAAGCTAGAAAGCATTTCTATTTTGTTTTCTATAATTTTATCTATATCATAATTCTGGGTTTTTCCGAATTTTTTTACTGCAGCTGTGAAAAAATCCCTGTTCGGAAGTCCGGCAAATGGGATTATATCATCATCTGTTACGATTATACCCACATCTTCGAGAGCTTTTTTTTCCACAGCACGATGTACTGGCTCGCTGTCAGCAATAACGCCATCAAAATCAAAGATAATGCATTTTAGCATGTTGATATTATAGGCTGCCAGATTTTAATAATTTAAATCTTCGTAGTGTATTCTCATACCCATTATATTTGTTATTTCAAAGGCTGAATTCACGGAAGTTTTGAAATATAGGAAGGATTTTAGACAATATTCATTTTCAGGATGTTTTTTATGAGATATCTTTCAGCTTGCTGTTAATGACAATTGGGTTTGCCCCACGAATTTCTTCGGTGCAGTGCATTTCCGGTATTTCATTGAGAAAGTATATCTTTTTTTCCAGATACAAGGCAATACCGATTTCCATAAGTGTATTTGCACCAACATAGCCCGTTATGTTGTTTTTATCATAATTGAGAACAAGTATTGCATCTGACCATCCAATTTTTTGGAAATGTGCGAGGATTGCCTGTTTTTTCCTGTTCCAAATCCATTCTGCATTGTCCCCGCTTTTCCTGATATCGTAATATTTTTTCACAGGAATCATGTTTCCATTTTCATCCTGTATTTCAGCTGGCGGAAGCTTTATTTCATGTCCCAATGCTTCAAGTTGTTTTTTGATCTCTAACATTTCTCCGTAAAACGCAATACTGCCACAAAGCGTAATTTTCATAATCATTTCTCATCATCAGCATACAGGAATTTTTCATCCACACGCTTCCATTCAAAAATTTCATCCGGCTTGAAGAATCTTTTCAACTCAGCTTTTGCTGAATCATGGCTATCTGAAACATGAATAAGATTACACTGTGTGCTGACTCCGAAATCGCCGCGAATTGTTCCATGCGGGGCTTTTGTGCCATCTGTTGGTCCAGCCATATTTCTCACAGTTTCAACAGCGTTCCTTCCTTCAAGAACAGCAGCAATAACAGGCGAGGATTTCATGAATTTCCATAATCTTGATGCGAAAGGTTTATTTTTATGATGCGCATAATGTTCATCAAGTAATGGGTCATCCAATTTTATCATTTTCATTGCAATTACCTGCAATCCCTTATGTTCAAACCTGCTAAGAATATCGCCTACCAGTGACCTGTTAAGCGAATCCGGCTTAAAAATAACAACTGTCTTTTCCATATAAACACCTCTATCGCACTGACAAATTAATTTTATTTTGCAATTAATTTGTCTTAGTACTAGTTTAATAATTGCAGATAGATTTTTAAAGAGATTCTCTAATTCTCTTCTCCACAAATTTTTCTGGTTTTCCTAATCCCTTCCAACAACCCGAATTTCTATACGCTGAAGATCCTCTGGAACCAATTCAACACAACTGCCTTTTTTCAATGCATATATCTCAGTCAGATCTTTTGGTATTCGTATAATCATGCTTTGACCAACAACACCGACAACAACTTTATAAGACCTTATCTTTTCTAGTTTACTGATTTTCAATGAATCTTCCGGATGAATATAATCTTTTCCACAAGAACATTTCCAGCCTCTGACATTATATTGTTTATACTGTTAACTACCACCCACTAAAGTGGGTGGCGTAATGTTCAGGAGCCAAAGTTTATCAGATTTTTCTGAACATGCTTTACATAAGCTTCTTCTTTTGGACCGAAATGTTTTCCTTGTGATTCTTCAACATAATGTTTTATGGTATCGCTATTTACTGCACCGACAGTTCTATAAAAATATCCAGCTGACCAGAACTTGTCACCCCAAAGTTTGTCATTGAAAAATTTTCTGTGGTTTTTGCGCATCATATATGAGCAATTCATCTCCCGGCTAAAGCCGGGAAGAGCTCTTGCGGTGCTCGTTTTAAAGATATCGCAGTAAAGTATCCAAATATATTCCTTTATGGTGGGATTATGTTCTGGGTGTTATTGGCGATAATATCAAAAATCATAAAAATTTATGAGCGAGTATTTTTCAAAATCCGTTTCTGCGCGATTTTCAGGGCAGTTGTTCTCGGGTCTGTTTTTATTTTTTCAGACTCTCTGAGCACAAGCTCTGTATTTTTACTGACTTTTTCTTTAACCATTTCAAACATTTGCTTTTCATTGCCATGAACGTATTCAACATAGGATGATATGACGCCGCCTGCATTTGCTATGAAATCAGGCACGATGATTTTTTTGTTTTTGTAAAGATGCTTTTCAATTTCATGGGACACTGGAATATTAGAGCCTTCAACAATAATCCGGGCTTTAATATTCCCAACATTTTCACGCGTTATTAAATTGGGAATAGCTGCTGTAACTAAAATATCTGCATCCAATGCGATTATGTCATTTGTTTTTAATATTTTTGATTTATGATATGCTATAACTGTTTTCTGTTCGGACTTTGTTTTAATTAATTTATCATAATCAAACCCTTCTGCAAGATAAGCTGTTCCTTTTGAATCAGAAACCCCAACTAATTTTGTCCCTGCTTCTGAAAGAAATTTAGCAGCGAACTGACCGACATTTCCAAAGCCTTCTATTGCAACACTGCTGTTTTCCAGATTAATTCCAGCATGTTTTGCAGATATTTTCGCAGCATGAAAAACACCCCATCCTGTACTTCCAAGCTCATGTGGCAGTCCGCCCATTATTTTTGGCTTGCCTGTACAGGAATCATAGCCATTGACTTTTGCGAAAGCTTCCATCTCATGTTCAGCTGTGTTCATATCAGGCCCTGCAATATATTGCGAGGGACATAGAGGTTTAATGCCCTTTGCGAATGCTGTAATAATTCTATCTTTTTGTTTCTGGTTGATTGTGCGGTCATCAAAAACAATGCCAGCTTTGGCACCGCCAAATGGAATATCAGCCATTGCATTTTTCCATGTCATTGTTCTTGCAAGATTACAAACTTCCTCAATAGTAACAGATGGTGTCATTCTTATACCACCTTTGCCAGGACCTAAGGCAGTATTATCAATAACCAGAATACCTTTTACATTAAGTTTTGGATCATAAACCTGTAGAATTTTTTCAGGGCCAAATTGGTCGAACATGATATCACTTAAACAAATTTGCTTTTCTTTTTATTTATACTCTCATTGAGTATAGTGTAGCTTCTTTAATGTAGTGAAACCTTTAAATAATCGATGACCTATAAATAAATTAAAAATGGTGTTGGTATGGACTATAATAAAAAAGATTCATATATTTCGAGAAGAAAATTTCTTAAATGTTCAGCAGTGGCAGCAGCTTATGGATTAATGAAAATCACGGAACCTGTATTTTCTGTAACAGAGGAAATATCAGATTATCCTAGCTGGGGTTTTCCCAGAATCGCCACATTTGAGGAAATAACAGGAGTCAATAATCCAGGAACAGAAATGTTTCAGTATTTTAATAATCCTATGATTTATGTCTTGGATTTTGGTGGAGTCAATGGTTTAAGGCAGCAAGCAATGACAATTAACAGACTTGATGTTCTAACTTCAAGAAAAGGCGCACCTAAATATCGGGTTTTAAATGATGATGAATTGATTGATTTTATTAAAAGACAGAATGCAAATAGAGATATTTTTGCGTTGGGCTTCTGCTCTTCTCCGGATGATTGGTTAAAATTGTATAATCTTGCAGAAGCACAAGGAATGCATCTAAATAGAGATGAAACTGACATGAAGGCCGTTCTTTTAAAAATAGGATTCATTGAAATATCAAATGAGACCGGTCTTTACAAACCAGTAGAACCTAAAAAAGCTTTGATTACATTTACTGAAGAACAAAAAGACAATCCGGAAACTCCTCAAAATGAAGAAATTACTCCATATAATAGAAAAGTTGTTCTTTCACATGAAATTAGTCATGGCGAATATTCTACGAATCAAATGTACCATGAATATTGTAGAAATTTTTGGTTTCGGGTTTTGAATAGAAATGAAAGAACGGCTTTTAGAGATTTTTTTAAAAATAATGGTATATATGATACAGAAAGCTTGATAATTGATGAAATGCAGGCAAATTTGGTTCATACCCCGTTTGGAATTATGTTAAATCAGGATATTGAAATTCCAAAAGCAAAACTAGAAAAGTTAAAAGAAATCTTTCTTGAAAAATGTCCTATTTCATGCTATTTGTGATATATTCAAGTAGTCTGTCGTTTTATTAATTTCATGAAGAGGTTTATCCCAAAATAAGCAACAGGAACATTATTGCAATCCCGAGTATGAAGAAAACCAGTTGCATTAAGGATTTCTCGGTTCTGCATTCCTTATGAAGTTCTGGTATTAAATCTGAACCAGCAATATAGATGAAACTGCCAGCTGCGAATGATATTAAAAATACAGTTAAGTTCTGGATATATGGTGCCATTGATAACGCGACCAATGCACCTAAAACTGCTGTCAGGGCTGTGATGAAATTAAAAAACAAAGCCTTGTTTTTTGAAAAACCGCCATGCAGGAGCACACCGAAATCTCCAATTTCCTGAGGGATTTCATGCAGAACAACTGCAATTGTTGTTGTAATTCCAATTGGTATGCTTACCAGATAACTTGCACCGATTATCAGGCCGTCTATAAAATTATGAACACCATCACCAAATAGATTCATATAGGCAAACGGGTGCTTGTGTTTTTTTGTGATAGGAATATGACAATGCCGCCAATGAATAATTTTTTCAATAATGAATGATAATGCAATTCCTGATAACACGTAAAGAGAAATCATCAGTCCGAAACCAGATTTTTCAACAACTTCAGGAATAAGATGAATAAAAGCATCGCCAAAAAGAGCGCCAGCTGAAAAACTCACCATGTAAATTAAAATACTTTCTAGATTTTTTCCCTTAAATAGAAAAAACAAAGATCCTGCAAAAGATATAAGGCTAACAATGACAACACTTATTAGTGTATAAAGCCATATATCGAGCATATATAAGCATTGTTTGCATCTATAATAAGCTTTAATATTTTCTTCTTTATGGGATCTTCTCGGACAGGCTTATGATGGATTGAAAATGAATGATGAAGCTTGACGATGCTATAATCGCAGAGATGAATTATAGGTGAGTTGAAATGAAATTTATAATATCTTTGAGATTTTAGAAAATGACCCGGCTATCAAACACTCCAATTTATTTTCTATAACGAAAAAACATGTCATAAACAAGATTGATAGCTTTTTTTGCATCAGCATCATCTATTACATAAATAGCACACCTTTTCTGTGATCCCCGAATTACAAATTCAGGATATATACCCGAACTTACGAGTGTGGAATTAACATCCGAAGGAACTGCCCTAAACTCCGGCAGGCTCATGGATTCCCCTGAAATTACCAGACATCCTAATTTATTCTGATCAGTTATTACAGGAGTCTCTCCGCGGATACTATAAAGTTCATTGGAAATTTCAGTTGCTAAACCATTTATTTTTTCACTGTTGCTTCTGAAAATAACAGTCATATCATCAATACCGGTTGGCATGTGCTCTATTGGAATTCCGCGGTCTGCAAAAACTCTGCCAACACGTTCAAAAATACCCGGTGTATCATTCATATGAGGTTGAAAAATATTTATTGCATAAAATCCGTTTCTATAAGCAATGCCTGTTATAGGTCTTGATATATCCCATTTCCTATAACAGCATATTCGTGTCCCTTCTTCAGGATAAGCAAAAGTGCTTCGAATGTGAATAGGAACATTTTTTAATCTGACTGGCTCTACTGCATCAGGATGCAAAATTTCAGATCCTGAATAAGCCAAATCATACATTTCTCTATACGTCATTATAGGTATTGTCTCAGGATTATCTACTATTCTAGGATCAGCTGCACAAACACCTTTTCTATCAGTGAAATTTTCATACAAATCTGCTTTTAAAGCGCTAGCTAAAACCGCGCCTGTTATATCAGATCCGCCTCTCTTGAGTGTTGCTCTATAACCATCATCAGTAATGCCGTAAAATCCAGGTATTACGTTAACATTTTTAGGGATGCCTATTTTTTCCCGTATAATTTCATCTGACCTTGGAAAAGGTTCAGCATCTCCAAAATTATTAGTTACCCTCAACAGTTCTGCAGCATCAATATATTCCCAGCTGAATTGTCTTGCATAAAGTCGTGCACACCATTCCTCTCCCCATGCTTTTATATTATCAAGATATTGGTTGTATTCAACACCATCAGGATCAACATTGCATATATCTAAAGAAAAAACACGATGGCGCAGATCTTCTAATCCATAGTCTACAACATCTAAAAAATCAGGGAAAAGTGTACTATACCTCAATCCAACACTGTTAATAACATCTTGAATACGTTCCTGGTCATTGTTACTTCTTCTTTTCTCCGCGACAGCTATAAGCATATCAGTAACTTTTTCATCATAAGGATACTCAGTTGAATCAATAAATTTTCCGGGTGCGGAAACAACAACAACCTTTCTCCTCGGATCACCTCTGATGATTTCATCTATTTTATGAGGATAATTTACAGATGTTCCGCCAAATTTAGCTACATACAATTCAGTCATACGTATTATTTAACCACAAATAAAATTTAAGCTAGATTCTGATAATCAATTATATTCCAGAACCACTTCTTTTTCACGAACTTCATATTTTTTCATAGGACCCAGCTTTGGCTTTTCATCCCTTTCGAAGATATAAACAGATACTGGTGTTAGTCCATTAGCGTGAAAATCCAGTCCCCCCCTTCTTGCAGAATAATCACTTACATCAATAACTCTGTCAGGATGTGATCTTTGGTTTGGCCCATAATCAGCTACAACAAGAATCGCAGCTTTTTTATTCAATTCATTTACAACAAGAACAGTTGTGCCGCGTAGGCTTGTGTCTGGCATTGCACAAAAATAATTCCAGACATCTTTTCCGTATATATCATCAAGTGCTCTGAGATTGCGTGAAGGCTTTGGATCGCTTCTTGTTCCACTACCATAGAAAGATGCTTTTCTTCCATGAATTTTTCTTTGTGTTCCATGTGTTGTTTCATTATTTTCTGCATGAGAAGATAGTGTGTCACTAAATGTTCCTGCAGCTAAAGCTGCACCAACCTGTTTAAAAAAACTTCTTCTGGTATATTTTCCAGGTTCATGATCTAACATTTTCAATACCTCATTCCAAAACAGTATTAAGCAACCTAAAACTATTTAAAGCAACCCTTTTTGCTTTTAAAAAGTTCATATCCAAAAAAATCATATGGAAGATGTATGGACAGAAAAATATAGGCCTAAAATCCTGGATGACATATACGGCCAGATTTTTATTAAAGATCGCTTAAAATTCTTCGTGAGCAAAGGAAATATTCCCCATTGCATATTTTCAGGTCCTGCTGGTGTAGGAAAAAGCACATGTGCCCTGGCATTAGCACGTGATATTTTCGGCGAAACATGGCAGTCTAATTTTTTGGAATTGAACGGCAGTGATGAACGCGGCATTGAAACTATTAGAGTAAAAGTCAAGGATTTTGCAAGAACCAGATCATTGGATGGAAAATTCAAGATAATATTTCTAGATGAAGCAGATGCATTAACGAGAGATGCCCAGCATGCTCTCAGAAGAATAATGGAAAAATATTCCAGAACAGCACGTTTCATTTTCAGCTGCAATTATCTTAACCGTATAATTTCACCAATACAATCCAGAACAGCTGTTTTCAGATTCAAAATTATTAATGATGATGAAATCGTTTCAAAGCTTCAGACTATTGTAAAAGCAGAAACAATAAAAACAGACGAAAAATCTCTGGATATCATAGCCAAGCTTTCCAACGGCGATTTGAGAAAAGCTGTAAATATCCTGCAGACAGCAGGTGAAAATATCAGCAAAGAGTCAATATACAATGCTGCTGGCAGTGTTGAGCCTGAATATGTTAAAAAGATGGTAACCACTGCACTTGCAGGTGATTTCAATAAAGCCAGAACTGATTTGAATAAAATTCTTATGGATTATGGAATTTCAGGTGATGATATCATAAAACAGATCCACGAATCTGTTTTTAGTATGGAACTTTCAAATGAAAAAAAGCTTCCTTTGCTTGAAAAAATCGGTGAATGTGAGTTTCGTTTAATAGAAGGCAGCAATCCTAGAATCCAACTGGAATCGCTGCTGGCGCAGATATCGATGATTGGGAAAAAATGAGATTTCGGATAATAATGCGCTGACATTTTTATAAGTTGTATAATCATGTCTCGTAATTAATTTGTCTAACTCATCATCCCTTCGAAAAAATCATCTTCTGTTGTTTTGCACAAACTGCGAACAGGTCTATCATATTTAAATCTCTGTGACCATGTGTTATAAAATTCCAATATCAATCCTGCTCTTAGAAACGGATATTGTAATGCCATTTCGTTAATATATATTTGAGTATATTCAATACACCCAACTGCTTGTTCCGTATCACAAAAGTCTAACGGTATTACTCTGGACATTAATAAACAACTACCCTGAAAAGCATAGTCGACAGCCATCCAATACTTCCCTTTAATCATTTTTTCTACATCTTTTCGACATTTATCTAAGTTTGAAGTAAACCCGCAAAACAGATACTGTTCGGAAAATTTTTGCAATTCATGATGTATTGTAAAAATAATATCGTTTGGGTTATCATTTTCACTGCAATAAGCAAGAATTAAGTCAATATCGGGTGTATTGCTTGGGTCACCAAAGTAAAGCGATCCATAAAGAATTCCAGCAACAGCCAAATTACGAAGTTGCGGTTCATAGATGTTCAGTTCATTCATTGCATGATCCAATATTATTGGTACTCTTGCATCCTGTTCATTTTCTGGTAAAACAGTTTCCAGTAATCTATTTTTCAAATAACAATAGTCTTCAGCGGTTAAATTTAACATATGCAAAGGATTTATTTCACAACCGTCTCCACTATAAAACTCGAGAAAATTTCTGATGCTCGCTGGAGATTCTTGTGAAAATAATCGTTTACAATGATCCTTTGGATACGGAGGTCTGGATGAAATTAAAGGTTGCATGATCTCTACTCCAAATGAATCTATGGAACTAAAATTCCATTCTTTCCTAATAAATTCGAGGTATTCCTGCTCTTTTTTGCTGTACATGTATTTTATAGCTACGCTATGCTGTGTTGCACAATTAGCGCATAAATTTCTATAAAACGTTAAAAACCCTATTTTTGACCTTATGTTTTCTCAAAACCTTTTTTATTGCATTCAATC
>JAGVVW010000017.1 GCA_018304635.1 Candidatus Aenigmatarchaeota archaeon | reverse complement strand
GATGAATGTGCCTGCGATGAAATATCATTTGCGTAAAACATTCAATGATAAAAAGTCTTTACCTAAAATGTTCCATTATTTAGTGAACTAACTATAAGAACTGTTCTTTCATTTGATCCATACTCCCACCCTCTATTTATAAATTCATAACACATGGTTGATTTTCCTGCACCTCTTCCACCCATAAATAAAATCGCTCTTTTACTCCTACTCACAGAACTTGAATGTATGGAATATTCTCCATTTTCATGCCTCATACGCTCAAAAATAGCTATTAAAAAATACATCACATCAAACGGCTCAGGATTTCGGACACCAAACCTATAAATTCTATAAGTATCATCTATAACACCAATACCATTTCCATCATGATCATGTATTAGTTTCGAAGAATTTTCTGATATATAATCCGATAAATCATCAGTATATCCGTATCCGGGTATATGAGATAATGGCATGGAACTACATTCAAAGAAAGTTTTCAGCGTATATGAATCCGAATATATCTGAATTGTATAATTTCCAGATTTAATAGAAAATACCATATATACAATTATAATCAAAGAGCAATTTTAAATTTCTATTATTCTATATGGAATTATGTTTGACCATGTATTTAGACAGATTCCGGTTATTATAAATGATTGTTATGGTGATCCTCTTTTACCGATTCAGATAGACAATACTCTTGACAAATTAGATGCCTTGACAGAACATAGTGGTCCTATTTCTATTATTACAAAAATGAAAGTGAAACCAGAAATTGGTACAATATTGAAAGAACATATCCGCTCAAATGTCTTATTATTTTATTCTTTTACCGGGTTGGATGAAGGTGGATTTTCTTTTGAAGAAAGAGAAAGAAGTTTTGAAATATTATGCGATTCAGTTCAAAATCTAGTAATGTATCTGAGACCGATTATTCGGGGTAGAAATGACAGTCATGAAAATATAAGAAGAATATGCGATATTGCCAGAAATGCAAATAAACCAGTTGTATATGGTGGATTCAAGCCTCATGGATCTAGAAAAAGAATACTATTCTCTGAAACAGAAAACTTTATTAAAGATTATCAGAATAGATATGGAATTGAAATATTCCCAAAAACCAGTTGTGCAACTGCAAGAATCTTAGGACTTGATTGTTATGCACACACTGACCGCGAACCCGAAAATATCGATGTTCTCGATTTTTTGGATTATGAATACAATATCGATCCAGACGGGAAAATAATAATGTTATCAGGTGCTTCGGGGGATAGAAACTTTATACGTTTTCTTACTAGATCAAATCCAAGAATAGTTGGAATTTATGATACCACTAATATTTTGTCTATATCAGAAAATGAAAATATATATGAAGCTACTTCAAGCTGGTTTCTTTGGTCCAGAAATATTTCAACGTGTCTTGGATGCTATTATTGTATGATTCCTGATATGGATCATTTGAGGTATCCTGTACCAATAGGATGTAATCCTGTTGATTTAGGTTTGAAAAATAAAGAGTAGGACTGAAAATATAGAAAAAAACCAATACTGAAAATTTATCAGAAGAGATGTGCAAGTTATGCGAGCTACTTACGAAGAATCCTGATATAAATGCGTGTAAGCACGCTGGAAACAGCACCGCCGATGTTAACTAATAGTATTTTCAGTTGATTTTGGAACATTTATAAAACCACTATTTCACCCATGATTATAGTCGTAGTACTTTTTTGATCTGCTCTATAAGTTTTTCACATTTCTCAATTGTCTGTTTTGCTGTTTCAAAGTCCATCATTTTGCCATAATACATCAAAGAATTTCTTTTATATCTGATATCATCAAAAATCAAAAACAAATCTTCTTTTTTCATGATATCCTTCAAATAATATCCAAGACATATACGATTCGTTACTTTATATCCTTTGAGCACTACCATTGCTTGTAAAAGCTCAAGAAGAGATGAGTAATAATCCTCAAAAACAAAGTTGCAATTATTCTCATTGATATCCTTTATCATCTCGATTCTTTTATTTGATGTTTCAATCAATGACTTTGCCCTTTCCTTATCAGGGGAGACCTTTATTACCGAAAATGTTTCAATGCAGTCATCCCATGATGCTTCTCTCATTTTCATTTAAAAACCTCAACAAATCCATTTAATGTGATGCCATTTACAATATTATTTGCCAGATGAGCATTTGAAACGTTTTTTATGTTTCTGTATCTAAAAAGCTGTAGTTTTCTCTTTAAGATTTCTTCGAACTTGCTTAATCGAATTTCTTTCTTTGACAATGTCTCAATATACAGGTCAATATCACTATTTTCCACATCTTCTCCTTTTGCATAAGAACCAAAAAGAATTATTGAAGGGTTGATTAATTCCTGCTTTAAATGTTCTATAAGTTTAGAATCATGAATTTGTTTTATATTGAATAATCTCTTTTCCAAAAGAAATTTATTATTCGTTCTGTTTGCAGTGTAAAAAACCACGTTTGATGTTTTCGTTTTCTGTAAAATACCTTCATTCTTTAGTTCTCTACAATATCTTATAACAGAAGGTAGTGACAGTTTCAGTTTCTTTTCTATCTGTCTTACTCTCAACTTTACAGTTGGACACATAAAGAAATAATGCTTTACTGAATCCTTAACATTGATATTTCTTCTTCTCATATGATAATTCATAATATCGGATGATATTTAAAGTTATCTTATTCAATCAAATACTCTTTGTGGTTTTCGTTTGGATTTGATACAACTAGCAATTTTTCGTCAAGTCTTTCAGAATTTTCATGCGCAAGCCGTGTGAATTACTTCTGGAGAATCCTAATATAAACGCGTGTAAGCACGCTGGAAACAGCACCGCCGATGTTAACTAAAACAAGGCTTTTTATTAATTCCAAAATAAACCACACTGTTACTGCTGACAAAACAGGAAGCCATCGTATATATGCATTGAATATTGGGGAATTTTTCATATTTTCAATCGCCATGGCTTTGGTCTTTACTGCAAAATCATTTATTACTGCCTGCTTTTGCTCTGCTGGAATTCCAGGATACTGCTCGTCAATTGTTTTTTCAAGTGTTTTATAATCAATAGCTGAATTTGCAATGGTTTCGGATAATGTATTAATATATATTTCCCCGTAATTTCCAGTGTAAACTGAAATAAATATTCCTAATGCCAGAAACAGACTGAATATCATCAGTGCTCTTGATACAGCATGGGAGCCTGTCCTGAAATATTTCCATTTTCTAAGTTCCTGAAAATAAGTATTTGAAAGCGGATTTATATAAAGGCTTATCAGAATAATGCCTGCAAATATGCACAAAGAAACAGGGCTAAACCTGAACAAGAATAATGCGAGCGTACCGCATATTAATCCTGCTATGATGCTTGTTTTTTTATCGCCTTTCAATGCCCCATGAACAATAAGGAATACTAAGCTTACAGTAAGAAATACCAGACCTGTAATTATTCTGGCAAATGTTCCCAGTAAAATTCCTATGGAACCTAAAGTCCCGGTGTTAGCTGTTTTCTGGACCATTGTTTCCAGAAGCATGCTCTGGAAATTCACAATATAACCTGTATCAATGCCATAAATCAATATTAGAAACCCTGTAAAAAAAATAACACAGCCTGCAATTGTAAGATAATCATTGAATTTCATATGACTCTTCCTCTCTGGATGGCCAGAATAAATATATCAATAGACCAGAACCGGCAATAGTTACTGTTACTATAATCAACAACCCCGTATCAAATGCTTCTGGCTGGCCTGCTAATAATTCATTCAAGCTCTTTATATTCTTTTGAATTGACGCTTGTATTGAATATGCTACAAAATAATCTTCATTCATGCTGGCTTCCATGATTTTCATTTCTTCTATTGTTCTGTTAAGCAATGATTTTGCAGATTCTGCTTTTGATTCTTCGATTTTACTGCCAATGCTCTTTATTTCATTTGAAAATTCATGATATCTGTTTTTTATTTCAGCTTGAAGTTTTTTGGACGGCACAATTCTAATATAAATTTCTGTTGTGTTTGACAAAGCTTCTGCACTTGATTCAGCTGATATTTTTATGGAAGCTTTTTTTTCTGCTATTGGTTCGTTTTCAGACGGGAAAAAATCAATTATGAAATTTGCTCTTTCATTCACTGAAAGGTTTCCCAATGGCACTGTCGATATATTGTAAAAATCCACACCTGATATATTCATGATAAGATTTTTCAGAGTCAGGTCTCCGTTATTTACTACTGATATTACAACATCTTTTTTTTCAGACTGCTGAAGAATAAGTTTGTTGTCTGTTTTTGAAACAATAAAAGAAGTTTTGTAGACCTTTGGCGGCAGGGTTGGCCTATGAAAAAAATCAACGGAATATGTAATATAATTTCTCACGTTATCTTCAATGCCAATGATAAGCGTAGGCTTTCCATATGATATATTTTTAATGTCCATGTTTTCAACATAACATCCAGTTACACTACACCCTGCTAATGAACCGCTTCGTTCTATTACATCATATTCATTGCGTATAAAATATTCTGCACTGTTTTTGTTTATGCCGGAATCTGTATCATTCCATGTAACATTTATTGTCAATTTATCGAGAATTAAATCCAACGGGTTGATATTAACTATCCGGAAATCAAACGGCATTGTATTATCCAGCTTGTAAATGCGCAATGGATCTGTCCAGTTTCCGCCTGATGCCATATTTCCTGCTTCATCTTCAATACTTATCCAGAAGCTTACGTTTTGGCCCGTGGACATCCCTGAATCATCAATGCTGAATGTATATAATCTTGATTGATTGCTGCCGAGCCCTGTTGTATTGATACTTATCCACTCGCCATTATCCTGTAGGCCATCATAATCATAATCTTCTATTTTATTCAGGCGCCAGTAAAATAAAACAGCAGAAACATTCAGGACATTATTATCCGAGGCATTGAAATAGAGTGTCTTATTATTCGAGCTTTTATTATATAAACCTGTTGGCGCGTACCATAGAATTACAGGCTTTGTATTATCCACGAAAATATTTTTTTTCGCATCTGTAGGATCGTTGTTATCCAGATCTGCCATTATACTGATAGTATCTGTGGAACTGGTCCTGAGCTGTGAGCCAGCTATGCTTGATTCATTAACTACAAAACTGCCCTGAAAAACTCCACTGTCAGCACCAGTTTCAGTTAAAGTTAAACTAATACCAGTTGCATCAGCAGTGCTGTTTACTGTTATGCTGCCTGTTTCAACAGCATTAGGATTTTGATTTTTTAATGTATTGTTCACGCGAATATAGACAGTTTTTCCCCATTTATAATATGTCTTTTCTTTTTCATAGGATTCATCATAGGTTTTTATCAAATCCCTGACACACACAACTACAGACTGATTGGAAGCCACTATTGTACAGTTCCCAGGCTTTATTATGCCTGAAGTTATGTTAATAAATCCCCTGTATTTATTTGTAATTGGTTCAGTTAAGGATACAATCTGGCCATTGGAGAGAGTTGCCTGTCTTGTCTGACTTGTGGATGAAATAACTTCTATAAATATCGTGTCATTAATATCAAAACGGGTTGTGTTTTGATTATAATTCTCATCTTTGTATATAGTTATTTTTTCAGGCGATGTTATAAAATCTATCAGGCTGCTGCCTGAAGAATTATCATTATCAAGATCCACAGTTACATTGATTTTTGCGTTTCGTGAAACAGATAAATATTCCAGGTTTTCAGCAGTTCCGCCTTCATAAGGATAGAAATAACCTTGAAAAATCCCGCTATTATCACTGGTCTCTGTAAATGTTACAACTATTGAACTTTTATCTGATGCAATCACTGCATGAACAGCCTCACGAACAGCGGAATTTTTATTCATGGCACTATTCGTTATCTGCACAGTTACATTGTCCCATGGACGGGCTGATGTTATTGTTCCGGTTTCATTGCGAAACTCTATAGCATCTATGACAGCAAAACTTATTGACGAAAACAGGGGAAATATTATTATAATTGATATTGTAAGCCATGATGGAAAAAATCTTTTCATGATTTATAATTAGTCGGGGTTATATAATACTTTTTGTTTTCAGAAGCTTTGCTTCTGAAAGTGGTTTTATATATGTGCAGAAATCAGAATCTTTTCTTTTAGTATAAGTTTTCTTTTCTTTAGAAAAGAAAAAGTATGCGGGTTTAAAAAGCCGCTGCCATAAGGCAGCGCCCGAAAAAAAGACAATGTCTTTACTATGCTATCTATCTTGCTTAACTGGTAGCGGTTGTTATTACACCGTTGACAATCTTGACCATCGTACCGCTTGTGTCTTTCAGCTTTGTATTGTACTGTTGTAAAGCTGATGTAGCTTGCAGTGTGTCTGCAGCATCAGTACCAGCGACAATCAAAGCAGATGTTCCTGTTCCGAATGCATTGTCAATAAGCTGGATTATAGCTTCGCCAGACTGATATTTTTCACTCCATGTAGAGCATGAGTTACTTGAGCCCCATGCTGTATTCAACAGATCTTTTACAAGAGTGTTGACGCAAGGGCCGCCTACTAAGATTATGTTCTTTTCAGCTTTATCAGCACTGGTTACATCTTTGTCCAGTTTTGCAATGCTTGTGGTTACAGGTACTGCTTCATTGACTGTTGTTCCAGTTGTAGCGCCAGATGTTGAAGTTGTAGCACCGGATTTTAGGACAAAAAAATCCATTGTAACCTGCTCGTCCGGATACCAAAGCTCAACCCTATCCTGGTCATTTGTAGTTCTCTTTGCATATACACCATACAAGTCAAGATATTCAGTTGTGTATGAGTCAGATCTTGGGCTTGCAGAGTCTTCAGCATATGTGAAAACAGGTGCACTTGCAAGTACTACTCTGTTTGAGCCAGAAAGTTCTGTGCCTGATGAAGCTACAACAGAATAAATATTACTGGATGAATCCTGCTCTTCTACGAGAATAGCAGAAGCACCTGTAATACTTGTATCTGCTGAGTCATCACCTGTTACTGATACTGTAAGCGTACCTGATGTTCCGGATCCAGTCCATGATAGGTTGTACCATAGGCCACCGGTTGCTGTTTTGCCTAATTGAATTACATCAGCTGCGCCTGTTGCAATAGCTTCACAACTTGTACATACAGAAGCAGTTCCATCCTCCATTGCTATTCCGGATGGAGTCAATGTTCCACCTGAAATGGACAGGTTAAGAGCACCAGTTGGAAGCTGGATTCTCTTTGCATCAGAGACAGATACAGCTATGTTTGATGTTGCAGCTGTTGAGCTTCCATCTACTAATGCTAAAAACTCGCCATTTTTCCCTTTGATTCTTGGCCATACAGTTGTGTATGTGCCTGTGTTTCTCTGGGCAGAACCAGTACCCCATGTTATGTAAGCTGTGCCTGAAGTACCAGAACCAGTGGCATTTATGTAGTACGATTGTCCGTCAATGACTTTTGTTGCTTCACCATCAGCACCGAGTGTAACAGAATATTTTGTTCCGCTGAATTTGTCAGTCAACTCCAGTGATGCAGTGCTCGTGCCGTCTGCATCAATGTTGGTCAATTCAAATAAATGACCATAGTTTCCTGCATTAGTGACTACATAATCATTTAATTGAAGAGCTATGCCTTCAACAATTCTTATTTCGTCAGCATCCCTGTCAGCTAACTCAGGAATTGTGTCAGAAGTACTGCTAAGATAAGCCCAGTCAAATGTAGCTTCATTGTTGTTTTCATCTTTGTAAGTCATTTGAAGAGTATTATCACTTGCAGCTTCTACTATTATCTTATCCCTTGAAGCATCTGTTAACTTTGGTGATGCACTCGGAAATGCCACACTGAATGATTGCCATACGGGGTCAGTATATTCAATACCTTCTGTTATGAAGGCTTTATCGCTTTTCTTACCAGCTGTGTAAACTTCTACCATGGAAATTTTTCCATCAGAAGCAGTTATAACACTGTAAGTACCATCGATATTTGTGGTTGTTCCTGAACCTGTTGTTACCTTTTTAGCATTTTCCAGTGTCATTGTTCTTGAACCAATACTTATTTTAGCATAGTTCTGACTCTGGTCATTGCTGCTTAGGTAATAGATATTATCAGCATAGATATCCAAGCCATTAACTTTTGTGGTTGCAGCTTCTGTCACGGATTTACTAACTCCGTTTACAGATACAACACCCATTGTAGTACTTTCAGAACCCAAATATTTTACAGTGTATTCTGTTCCATCCAGAGTTACTTTTGCTTCTTCGCCAGCTTTCAAAGTAACAGTGTTGGAGCTTCCGAATAACACTAACTTGGATGATGTAGTACCACTTGAAACAGTGTATGTTCCTCCGAACAACTCAATGCTTTCACCAGCTGCAGTTGTTACATTGACATCTTTTTCAAATACAATTCTTGTTTTATACCAGTAAGTTGTGGTACTGGGACTAGTTGTAAATGAACCCATTAAAATAGCTGGCTCAGTTACATAACTGCTTATTGTACCGAATTGAATTGCATAAGTACTGTAGAAGTCAACGTATTGGTTGTAGTTGTATGAAGTTGAACCATCGTCATCGTTCAGAGTTCCACTATTCAAAAGTGTTGGTAATTCTGTTCCAGTCATAGTATTTCTAGTACCAGACTTTGCAAGTGTATCGTCAAGATAAAGTTTTGTGTTTGAAGTTGCCAAAGCTTTACCTTCACCACTTGAAACAGATGTACCTGCTGTTGTACTTGTTGTTGTTACTGCTCTTGTAGACTGGCTACCAATTCTTGTTCCGACATTGATAGCGCCTACAACGTCACTAGGCATTGCTGCGTCGCCAACAACAATCAGAGAGTCTACACTTCCTGATGTTGTAACGAATGGCTGCGGTAGATTAGCCAAGCTGCCAGCAAGAACAGTTGATGCCATTAACATAGCACCAATTGCACCAGCAGCAAAAGCTTTTTTAAATTGCATTATTTAATCCTCCATATTTCACAAGGACAGGCCTTGAATATTATTGAAATCTTATTGAAAGATTTCTAAAATTTACGTCAATGAGTTTATTCCATTGCATATATTGTGAATTGCATAACTTATATCATATAAACTATGCAATTATCTATACTACTCATTGTATTTCTTTATATATATATCTATGATGATACTGTTTTTCAGATTGTTTCTAACACTTCTATATAGTTTATCATAGATTTAAATATTTAAATAGGGCATATAATTGTTCACAAGACGATATTCTTTAGTTTTATTTCATATAAATTCGTATATATGATAATTGGTTCTGGCGTTGGTTTTGGTTTATTGGCTATAAATATAACGCTCCCGGCGCGAAATTCTCTACCAGCCTTTTTCAAGACTTAAAATTTATATCTATGAAAAACCCTGGGGAAAAATATTACAACCTTTTTTCGAGATCAGAACCTGCGATTCCAATATCTCCCTATTCTATTCTTCAGGAAGGTAGTTGTAATATTTGGCTACGACTCCTGATAGTCACAGATTTCTATTCTTCAGGAAGGTAGTTGTAATATTTGGCTACGACTCCTGATAGTCACAGATTTCTATTCTTCAGGAAGGTAGTTTCGAACGCGCGACCCCCTGCTCTCTCGCCTGACATGTCATCATTACTGAATTTTACGTTTTTTAGTTCTGATCACCTCTTGTCATATGCAGATTTGCGCAATTTGTGTTTTTAACAGATTTCGCAAATCTGATATCCAAATTGCTTTACTTATATCATATTGAAAAGCAATTTAGGATGATAGGAGGCAGGTGCTCTTACCGGCAATTATGTATCCAGATTTCTCATGCCCATCCTTTAATAATACAGCTTTGCTGCAAATTGTTTTCTTTTGGAATGCATTTTCTTTTTTAAAAAGAAAAGACATACTGAGCTACGGGAGCATATTCTTATTATGAATTGATGCTTTTTATAAGTTATATATACCCACCGTTCATATATTTTATTATGAAGAAAAAATCAGCCAATATAATAAAAGTTGGTGTGGTTGTCGCTATAATCGGTGCTGTTGTGCAGATGGCAAAGGTCGCCAAGGATTTTCCATCACCTCTTGATTTTATTGGAGCCTTTATAGTATTCTGTGCTATACTTGTTATTGCCATTGCCGTGTTCTTAAGATACCTTTCATGATATTAATTAAACAAATTAATATCTTTGGGTTATAATTTGGTTATGGTTGATAGTGTTGAATATAGATACAGGCGCAGGCCTGCTGTCTATAGGTCTATTAGTGATATAAATCCAGAAACTGACACACGTGTCAGACTTATTGGCAGATTAACGCCAACTGAAACTGGATCAGTTATTTTAGATGATGGTGTTTCTTCTGTGGAAATAATAAATGAAGACAATATCCAAGTTATTCCTGGAACTGTCAGGGTATTTGCAAAAGTTGTTGCTTTGTATGAAAGCTTTGAGCTGAGGCTTGAACTGGTTCAGCGTATAGATGGAATTGATATTGAAATGTATAGAAACGTATTTTTGAAATCAAGGTCGTGAGTAAATGAAAAAAACCCATATTTCGAAAAAATTGATTTTGACAACCATTTCTGCAGTTATTGCATTAGCTGCTTATCTTGTTTCTAACCAGGCAGCTGATTCTCCGAATAATTTGCAAGGAAACTGGAAGATTATAACGAAAGTCATTGACGGAGATACTGTAGTTGCAGAAGGCGGAGATCACATAAGGCTGATTGGTATTGATTCTGATGAGAAAAATTATCCATGCTATGACCCTGCAAGACTGCGTCTTGAAGAGCTTGTCCTGAATAAAAAAGTTTATCTTGAGCCCGATGTGCAAGATCAGGATCAGTATAAAAGATATTTACGATATCTTATTCTAAACGACGAAAACATAAACATGAAAATGGTTGAAAAAGGATTCGCAGTTGCCAGATTTTATCCTGAAAATGTAAAATACAAGTCCGAAATTATAGCTGCAGAAAAATCAGCAATGGAGAATCATGTTGGATGCAAATGGAGTGTGGATTATTAAATGGGAAGTCATAATTTCGACATTTTATATCATACTGTCTTTATTTCTTTTAGATTTTTCAAAGCACGTTCAGCATGTTCAACAGCATAACATTTTATAGCGTCTTCACGGGAGAGATCTGTTAGATTCGTATCTGCCACAATACAATGATATTTCCAATCAAATCGTAATCGATCCAGGCTGTGGGACAAAACCTCTAAAATTCTAATTCAATAACATGAGATTATGCCAAACACCTTTGCATAACAATGCAGTATCAATTCTTTCATCTTTCTT
>JAGVVW010000047.1 GCA_018304635.1 Candidatus Aenigmatarchaeota archaeon | reverse complement strand
ACTACCTAATGAGAAGGTTATGCTTTTCATGTTTTCACCTCGAATACATGATGCATAACCTTTCTTTAATTATTATCTAAGTGGCGAAGTCAGGTTATACAACTATACCTGAAAACGCCGTGAAAAAATCGCTAAAACTCGCAAGAGAAAGTGGTATTCGGATAAACGATGCTGTCATTGCCCAGCACGCCATGGATATGAAATGCTGTCTGCTAACAGATAATATCAAAGATTTCAGTAGAATAAAAGGACTTAATATCATGGGTTTGCGCTGATTTTTCTAACGTAAGCAGGTACACTTCCTCTCATCCATTCAGGTATGCCAAGTTCTTGTTCACGTAATATTCTTTCTTTTTTTGCCAATCGACATAATCTTTCAGCACGTTCCAAATATCCTCTTTCTGCTGTCAAATCATTAACCAATAATTCGTAATTAAATCCGGATGTCATTTATTAACCTCCTTATATCGCCTTAATATGTTTCAATGTCTTTACCAGCGTGTCAATAGCGCGCTGGGCATCTGCTATTGATCGTGTGCCAGCACAGACAATTCTGCCGGAACTAAAAAGCAAAAAACTTGCCTTGGGGTCACTTATTCTATAGACAACGCCCGGGAAAGTATCTGGTGTATATTCCGATTCATGCAAGGAGAAAACCAATTCATCAACATTCAGTTTTTTGCCTATATTATCTGTAGCAACTATGTTTTCTATTTTTACAGAATATGTCTTAGGCATTTTTAATTTCATGCTATCAAATCTTTTAATGAGCTTTTCCAGAGATTCCTTTGCGATTTTCATTGTGCCTGCTCCAACGCAGATTATTTTTCCTGTCTGAAATATTAAGAATGTAGCTGATGGGTCATGAAACCTGAAAACCAGTCCGGGAAATGTATCCGGCTGATATTCTGAGAGTTCAAGTTCTTCAAGGAGCCTTTCCAATGGAAGCCTTGTTTTTAAGTCAACAGAAGCTACCACGTTTTGAATCTGCATACCTAACCCATGAATTTAATCTTTATAAAGCCATATAGGAGACAACCTACGGTTTTCTCAAAAACTTGACGCATCTCTGATGCGTCTTTCGTTTTACCCTCTTTCCTTCTTGAAACATTGAAGAAGAAAAAAAACAGGTTTTTAATTCTTTCCTTTCCATTGTTTACTTATGAATTATATAGAAGACATTGTGGCCACAGTGATAGAAACAACAGCTAGAAAAGTGCTTATTCAGGTGCCAGAAGGTCTGAAAACCAGAGTAGTTGATATAGTGAATGAGCTTCAAAAGCATAAAATTGATTCTGTTGTTGTGGCTGATCCATGCTACGGCAGTTGTGATATTCCTACAGAATATGCGAAAAAACTCGGTTGTGATATTATTCTGCATATAGGCCATAATAAGTTTTATAAAAACATCGGATCTGAAAACATGGATCATGTGCTTGTTCTTTACTATCCATGGAAAATCAATGTGGATATTGACTACAATGCGATGCTTGAATTAAGCAAAATAAAAGAGCACAGAATAGCTTTATTTTCTGTTATCCAGCATCTGCACGAACTGGATAAAATTAAAGATGCTCTGGAATCAATGGTGAGAGAAGTCAGCGTTAAAGGCCAGATTCTTGGCTGCTGGCCAAACCCTGATGTAGACGAGGATGCTGTCTTGATAATAACATCCGGCCAGTTTCATGCAAGGCCTTTTAATAAGCCTGTTTACATTTTTAACACTGAAACCAAAAAACTTGTAAAACTGGATATGAGAAGTGAGAAAAAAAGATTTGCAAACATTGAAAAAGCCAAAGATGCCACGATTTTTGGCATTTTGATCTCATCCAAATCAGGACAGTTTCAGAATCCGGATGATATTGAAAAAATGCTTCAGGCTAAAGGAAAAAAAACCGTGAAAATAATCATGAATGAAATCACACAAGAAAGATTAGAAGGTCTGAAAGTTGATGCATTTATCAATACAGCCTGCCCGAGAATTGTTGAGGATGTTTTTCACAGGCCTATAATAAATGCAGAGGATGTGGAGAAGATATAGTTGAATTTGATAGTCAGTAGTTTTTCATCAATAATTTGAAATCTTCATTGCCCATAAGATATTCTGTGTTTCTATCAATTCTGCAGCATGAACGTGCACCCATCCATCGTGCTCGTTCACCTGGATAACTAGGCTTTATACAAAACGCTGATGAAAAATCTGTCGGAGGCATATAAAGCAAATCTATGATTCTCAATCCTGGTATACCCAACATAAAAAAATAAGGTGGTAACTTATCCATCCTCTTGACTTTTTAACAGATTCCGGTCTTTCTATAGCAGTGTATTGACCTTGTTCATCTGTATATACGAAAGTAGAAGTATACTCACCCATATTTACCGTGGTGTTATTACGAAAGTTAGGAAAAGCCCATGAATCATCTGGATTTTTTCTGAAAAGGATATCAATCAATTCTGATAGTGTCGGTGGTTGTAATTCCTGATATTCAGGGGCAGAGAAATATTGACCTCTGGTATTTGTTTTGGATATTATTTCACTGAGCCATACCGACGGTACTGTTATTTCTTGAATAAATTATCACCCGCTACTTTTTTCCATGGTGTTGTTTTTGTAAAATTAGACATAACTTTGTTTACTACCGAAAAGTATTTAAGTGTATCGAAAGCCAAAACTTGTGTGGTTTGTATTGGATAAACTGAAAGCTTTTATATTTTTTCAGCCATAACAAATAGAGGTGTAATAATGATAGAAGTCAAGGAAGAAGCTGACAACAGTGTTCGTTTTGAAGTTGATCTGGACATGGGCTTTGTAAATTTAATTCATGAAAAAATCTGGCAGGGAAAAGGTGCATCTGCCTATCGAAAAGCACATCCATATATGAGCAGGCCTGAAATTTTTGTTCAGGGTAAAAATCCGAAAAAAATTGTTTCTGGGGCTGTAGAAGGCATTATATCCGATGTCAAGGAACTTAAAAAACTGATAGGCAGGATTTGAATGTCATTAATTATTTCGCCGAGAACTACAGGCTATGTAAGAACTGCATTTATTGATGTTTTCGCATTGCATCCTGTTCAAAATAATAAGTTTTGGCATGGCAATTTCTCTGAAAATTTTTATGAAGGACCGGACACTGTAAAAGTTTTGTTTACAGGTTATTCCGGTGCTGTTGTAGGTCAGGCTATTTATGAATATGCTTCACACTATCTTTCTGATGATCCGCTACCGGAAATTTACTTTGTTGGCGGTGTTTATGCATTCAGAGATTCGGCATTGAATGTTGGTGACATAGTTTATGCCAGAGATACATTTTCACCAAACAGCTTTGAACAGAATGTCTATGACAATACATTTGACCGTGGTATTGAAAATGTATCTAAGCCAGATCCTATTTTATTAACAAAAATTCTGAAAGTCGCAAAAGCAAAAACAATTAAAATTAAACCTGCTAAAGTATATTGTGACATTGACTTTGGGTATTATCCGGATTTTGATGATCCAAAACAACTGATGAATGAAGCTATGTGGTGGAAGCTCTCACTCACTTCGATTCCAAAAGATGGATTCAATAGCGGAGATTACGAAAGTGCTGCAGCTTTGGCAACCAGTAAACTTTTTGAAATTCCTGCTGTTGCACTTATGGATGTTAAATATAAAAGGTACTCTGAAACAGATTACAAAGTTGCCACATCAGAACAAAAAAACAAAGCTCTGAACAATATTCTGACTATACTTCACGATGTTCTGATAGAATAAAAAGGTTGACCAAAAAAACTGTAATATTTTTCCCCAGGGTTTTTGATAGATGTAGATTTTAATTCTTCAAAAAGGCTGTAAAAAAGACTTATATAGTTTTCCCACATATAGTTTATTATGATTCAGACATTTCGTATGGACTCCAAAAACAGGCTTTCTTTGGGTTCTGATGTTGTAAATAACATTGGCAGGCAGTTCCATATAGAAGTTGTAGGTGATTGCATACTTCTGAGGCCAATTAAAGACAAAAACCTTGTTATCACACGCGGAAGAAAGCGCAAACAGCCACTGCCTGGAAAAAAGTGAACTATGTGCGACAATAGTTTATTAAACTTATTATATTGTTTGTTTATTTTGAGTCCATTTTTTTATTCGGCTTCTGAAAATTGAAGAAATTGATCTAGATACCTCTAGAATATTTGTCTTACTGCTTTTCTTTCAGTCAAATCAATCATAAAGTCAAGAGGTAAATCAGAAAATGATGCAGTCATAAAGTACGAAGTATCGTTTCTACCTATTCCAAGTTCGATCGTACTATAAAACGCATGGTCTCGCATATTAATATCATGAACATTTTCATATGTTCCAATACGAAATTCTATTATTTTTCCTGAACTTAATTGGCGTTGTTCAACTGGTTGTACAAGATTCAAACACACTCGTCTGATAAATTACGCAGCACTCAAATTCTTGTTTCTATTTCCATACTTATACTACCTGTAAATGCATCATGGGATGAAAATCGGATAATGTTATCGCCTGTTTTTAATATAGAACCTTCTATAACTTTATTTACCGGAATCCTGATATTATTTATTTCCACAGAAACTTCATCCGGTGCCTTTACAATAAAGTTATCTGAAAGTTCATTCAGTTTGAATGTGAATTTCTGGTCGTTTACAATTTCTTTTATTATATTGGCGTGGATATTCTCAAGCCTGTATATTGAAGGTGACCATAACTTCCAGAAAGATGATTCTGATGCTATTTTTATTTCAGATGCTGTTTGATTTATGAGCACAGTATAACTCCCTTTCTTCGTAATATTAGCATAGGTAAGGTAATTGTCTGCATACATCAGCAATGATGCGTATTCATTCGTCTCATTAACAACAAAGGAAATGTCTGTAACAAACGCACTGGCATTTATTTTTATATTTTTTTCCCCAAAGATTATTCCATTGTATATTTTTTCATCCAGCAGTGTGATCACATCATTTTCTCTTATGGTTGAGACACTTATGTTGAATAAAAAGTTTCTGTGTTGAGGTTCTGCTGGCTGTTGTTCTAGTTTTGTTATCACGCCGGTTTTCTGGCAGCCGTCAATACAGGAGTATGTTGAACATTCATGCCTTCTTTCTTTCATTCCTTTTCCAATGTCATACCATTCTGTCCATGCACAGGAATTTTTTTCAGCACAATTTTGTCTGGAATATGTACATGTTCCACCAAGGGAATAGCCATTATAAAACCACATATCACCACTGCAGTAATTGTTGCATTGAACTGCTTCGTTGCAGGCTCCGTTTGTACACCCATTAATGCATACCTGAAGGACCTGTGTTTTGTCTTCATAAGTGCAATCTGCATTATAGTTCCTGAATTCTGCAACAACATTATTTCCATTACATGCCCTGTCTGATATGAATGTATCCAGATCATTGCAACCAGTTATTACATTATTATATCCAGTTTGTATGCTAATTGGTATTCCACTGTTTGTACAGGCATTATTTACACAGGATCCTGTAGTGCAATCAGAATTCGTGCAGCATTGAACATTCTGAGGCGTTATCCATTTTCCATCACTGCATGTATATGACTGCTTGTTCCAGCAGCGCTTTTCACCAGCATAGCCACTTGGATCAGAGCAGTAATAATCATAAGAAGAAAATACGCATTGGCTATCTACACAGCCATATTTACATTTATCTATTATTTTTTCCTGAATCACAGAGTCGCATTCATATCCTATTTCAAAATATTTCCTGATCTCGACATAAACATTTCCATTTTTGCAGTATCTTGCTCCTGTTTCAATTTCAAGGTTTTCACAGTCAGTGTCATATGTACAGCGGCCATATCTACAAACTTCAGGACAGTTTTCTACCAAAGTATCAATTGTCGTATAGTTCACACCATTGTAAACTATGTATCTTCTATAGACATCATCATTTTTGCAGAAAAATCTGCTGTCATAATTATCATTACTACAGTAGGGATAATCATAACAATAGTCATTATTATAGTAGTAATTATTATAATAATCGTAATCGTCATAATAGGTGTGTTTATAATTTATGAATCCCAAAGCACCGCTTACAGTTGTTTTTGGAATGCAACCAAGTCTGGCATTACACTCTTCATCAATGCCTAGGCTGCACATATACATCTGGCAGCCCCGTAAATCACAGACCCTCTGGCCATAATAGCACTGATCTAAGTTAGTCGTGCCTGGTTCTGGGCAGAATTCACGGCCACTGCCAAAGATGCAATAATTTTCCTTTAGTAAGGCAAACCCCGGTGACGGAGCAATAACTATTAAAATCAATATTGTCATAAGAATAAGACATAGCTTTTTCATATATTCATTGAGCACAGGAAAGCTTTTAAAGATAACTATCCCATAGTAACTACATGGAATACAAACTACAGCCAGTAACAGGTAATTATTTAGCTGAAATATTCAGTGATCCGAAATTTATTGAAAACTTAATAAATGCGCATCTATACGAAACGTTGAATCAGGATTTCATGTAGACTATAACCCGGAAAATCTTGATTATAGAATTTTTGATGCATACAAAGGCAGTGCATTTTCTATGGAAAGAGAAACATATGGATTATAATAGTGATGACTGGTGGGTTTCTCTACAGGCTGCTATGGCGAATAATTCTGTTGAGTTAGTTTCAATTCATTCCCATGCTTCGGACAGAGTTATCATACCGAGCACATATTCCGAAGGAGACCGTGTCAGGTGCGGAGATTTACCGGTGATGGGTTTCGCCCGAAAATGTATAATAAATGAAGATGTTGTGGATGTAAAAAACATTATTGGAATTACTATATATAAAGAAAAACGCGAGTTCATAGATTTGCTTTTAATACAGGAGGTAACACCATATCCCATATCTTTTGAAGTGCATAAAAGCATGGGAAACATGTTTCATAATAGATTATCGCAGGAAGAGGTTGTGGAAAGGCTCATGCAGACAGGATTGTATAATGCAGAACTTGTGAAGCTGGGAGAAAAAGGTTGGAAAGGGGGTGATATGAAAAAGATCATGCCCTTTGCTTTCACACCAAAGATTTTGCGCGAAAACAATCGTGATAGATTATCATGGTATGATGACATGGATGATGAAGATTACAGGAATGATTATTAGCTCTTTTCCTTAACATGTTTTTTATGAAATTTATGGAAAAAAAGAAAAGGTAGAATGGGTCCGCGCGGAAATTCTCTACCAACCCTTATCCGGTCTACCAAAAAACGTTGATGAAAAGCATATTAATCTCTTCATCATATTTCTATTCTTCAGGAAGGTAGTTTCGAACCGCGATCAGAAGCTGTTTTTAACCAAAATTTTCTTTTCCGTTAACGCTTTTCTTTTTCTAAAAGAAAAGGGTTACCCAAAGCTCCGATGATAGCCAAGTTACACCACGGACCCTTTGGATTTATTTGTGTTTTAATATTCTTAAAACAACTCTTTTTTCGAGACTATAGATTTATATCTACGAAAAAAGGTGGCGAAAAAATAATGAAACTATATTTGGATGGTATTGGGGAGAATATTCTTCAAAGGAGTCGAAGATAAACTTTAGTAAAAGTCATATACCTTGCAAATGCATTGAATTCCTCTGTTTCTGATCCATATCATTCCAATATCCCGAAAATCTCCTCGAAAATTTTTTCCACTGTCTGCTTGCCATTAATATCATGAACAACTGACTTGTAATATTTCAGAACAGGTATTGTCTGCCTGTGATAAATTTCCAGGCGTTTTTTAATTGCTTCTGGCTTGTCATCATCCCGTTGATAAAGCTCAGATTTGCATTTATCACAGCGGCCTTCTATTTTAGGCTTTACTTCCTTGCCGTAAATTTCACCGCATTTCCTGCACTGGCGCCGCGATGATAAACGTGCAATTGAAACTGAATCATTTATATTAATGTTGAGCACACAATTTATTTTTACGATGCTGTCAAGCATTTTAGCCTGGCTTAGTGTCCGAGGAAATCCATCAAGAATAAAACCGGTTTTGCAATCATGTTTTGAAATCCGTTCTTTTACCAGATTAATAACAATTTCATCAGGAACAAGAATGCCTTGATTAATATATTTTTCAGCCTTTGCTCCGAGTGCTGTTCCCCGTTTTATAGCATCTCTGAATAAATCCCCAGTTGATATATGCGGAATGCTATATTTTTCAGAAATCATCTTTGCCTGAGTTCCTTTTCCAGAACCCTGTGGCCCGATAAGTATAATGTTCATCTTCTTTTCTCTCATGATCTTATCTATCTGTTTATGAAGGTCATCCAGTGTGCCATTATTGTCAATGACATAATCAGCATACGAAAATATTTTTTTAAATTCAAATATTTCCTCATCCTTTTTTTCCTGCGTTTCAAATTCCTTAATGGTTTTTGGGTCGCCCTCACGCCCACGTTTTTTTATCCTCTGAAATCTCACATCTTTCCGGGCTTCAATAACAATTAATTTTATATTGTCATTGAATTTCTGTTTTGGAATCAGAAAATCTTCAGGTCTTCGCATTGATCCGATTACAATCTTATTATCATTCAACCCTTCTATGATTTTAACGGTTTTTTCAGCTAAGAATGTATTGCCGTATTTTTTTCTCAGGTTCTGAAGCGATTGCCTGTCCAAGCCACAGCCTTCTTCTTTTGCCATCTGCCTAAGAACATCAGCCATGTTTATAATTTTATATTCATATTTATCGCGCAGATAATCTTCAACTGAATTTTTCCCCGAACCTATACGGCCTGTAACAGCCAGAATTTTCAATGACATAATTAATTATACGTCTTATATAATTATAAAAACAACTAATTTCACACGTTGAGTTGGTTTCATTCTATAACATGATGCCCATTAAAGAATTTGATAGCACAAATCACGAAGTTTAGTTAAAACATAAACATCTTCATCTCTCACGCATATTCATAAATTCGGATTTCCTGCTTCAACTGATCGCTCATTAAAGATTCAATCTCTCTTATTTTTTGGTTTATTTTTTGTCTGTAACCCTTTCTGTTAAGGTTTTCATGGGCAGATTCAGTTTCTAAATTTTCTATTTTGCTCTCCAGTTCTTTTATCTGCCTATTTAAGGAATCGATTTCATTATGCTTTGGAAAATAGATATCATCAACATCTTTTGATTTATTATCTATTTCGATTTTTTTTGAGATTATCGCAATCCTGAGCTCTTCAAGTTCATGAATATTTCTCAGAATTTCATTCAGAGCTGCGATTTCCTTTTCATCTGCCTCTATTTTACCGGCTGATATAAAATCTTTTATTGTTGACAATTTTTCTCCTATTTCAAATCGAGAATCATGTTCTACTGCTTCACAAGCATTTTCAATATAGCTGAATAACAGTACATCCGGCTGGAGATAAATGTATTTTTTGATTACTCTGGTCAGTGGTGACATTTTTTCATTTACTTTATGCCTTAATCCGTCTATTTCATTTTGCATTGCTTTTATTTCTTCGTAATGAATTATGTATTCATCAGAACCGAGTACACTCAGTTTATCTGTATATTTTTTGATATAATCTTTTGCTTCTTCAATTTCCTTTTTAATTTCATCTTGTTTTGCAATGCTTTTGGCTATATTCTTTTCAGCAAGGTCTATCTCTTCATATAGCTTTTCTGTCCTGTCTTTTGCACGTACAAATGGCTCATTATTTATAGTTTCCAGTTCATCCAAATTATTTTTAATAGTTTTGATATTATCAGCAATATTTGCCATGTAGTCCTGAAAGAAGAATTTTAAGTGCATTGCTTGGGATGGGCTTATCTTTTCAAATTCTGTTACAAAATTTTTTGCACCTTTTTCAATATCACCTTCTTGTCTGACTCTTTTTATCAGTTCCAGGCTTCGAGTAACATATGTATCCTTAATCCCCTTGGATGCTTTTGCTTTTTCTTCTTCCGGCTCAACTTTAAGAAAATTGTTCAGGAGCTTCTCAAGGTTGTTGATATTGTTCTGAATATTCTGTTTTACGAGCTTTCTGCGTTCATTAACTTCTGAAATCTGTATTTTCGTTTTGTCCACAAAAAATGTCCGGGCTTTTCTGAAGTCCACTGATGTTTCTTGGGACGGTTCCTGCTTTTTTCTAAAAATGCTAAAAATTTTTGAAATATGCATATGTATAATAGATTAGAAAAATATTAAAGCCCTTCATTGGCTACTTTGAAAGTATTTAATATTCAGATTCAATATAGCTATCAGGTGGAATGGATTGACATGGCATCTGTTAAATGTCAGCGTTGCGGCCATAAAAAGAAACTGGGATATAACGGGGTCAAATGTCCAGTATGTAAAGCCAGCATGTATTTGATAAAATGATAAAAACATCCTCGTTCTTTCTACTTATCTTGCACCAAAATTTTTGAATTCCTACATGATGGAAAAATTTTATCACGTTACTATATTTTCTTAACATTCTTTTTGTTTGTTCGGTGTTATTACCAAACCGCCGATTCCAGCCTGCGCAAACTGGTGTACAAGCCCGGCTACAGAATTGGCCAGACCTTGCATCTCTTCCATTCCTATTGATTTTCTATCCGGGCCAAGAATTTCAACAGAAGATGGTCCATATAAAGTTGCCAAACTAATAAGTCCAATTACATTTTTAACCATGAATCTGACTTCAACTATTTGTGAAAATGCCTTTTCCACATTTTTTGGCGGGTTTTTAACTTCAAGAATTTTTCCAAAATTGGTTTCATAGATCATGACATCTTCAGAGTGGCCCATGTTTTCGATTAGCTGCTTTAATGCAGATTCAACCACGTCTTTTTTTACAGCCATTGCTTCAATATGAAATATGACGTCTATCCACTCTTCCTTTCTTCGCTTTTTTATCATGTTATCTCTGTCCATAACTATGAATTATGTTGTATGTTTTTAAGGTTTTGTTTCTGCAAAGAAGAATTAAAAAGCTGACGCCCGGATTTCCGTGCCAAATATTTCTTTTTTCTTCGAATTTAAAGAAAAAAGGCATGTCGAACCGGGTTAACTCGGTTTCTGCTGAAGGAATTCGATAATTTTTCATATTCTTTTCTTTCCCCAAGGGCTTTCTTTTCTTTTTAAGAAAAGAAAGAGCTTACTGCAGCCGAGTACATGGCCGTTCTGTCACGCCAGCTTACTATTAAATATAAGAAATAAGTTAAAAACGTTTAAAGGCTTTTAATAGGAGTTGATGAAATCAGATTTTAATCCTTAACTCCGCTAGCTTTTAGGGAATATATCAACTTCTAACGCAGCAACGAGTTTCTCAACTTTGTGCGGGACTTCGCTAAATTTTTTTCGATTG
>JAGVVW010000050.1 GCA_018304635.1 Candidatus Aenigmatarchaeota archaeon | reverse complement strand
ACACTACCTAATGAGAAGGTTATGCTTTTCATGTTTTCACCTCGAATACATGATGCATAACCTTTCTTTAATTATTATCTAAGTGGCGAAGTCAGGTTTTAGTCTCGAATCCATAATACCACCATAATTTAACTATTAAATAGTAGCTATAAAGTATAAAAATATAACGCATATATAAAGCTATCTACAGCAACTTCAAGTGCCCGGTTACTTGATCCAGCTTTTTTTCCGAAGCAGGACCCAAAGCTGCTGCAGTTACAGTTCCTGGCTCTAATTCTGTCAAGCCTGCATCTGCAATTATACATAATTTTATTTCTTCTTTTCGTGCTTTTTTGATTATCGCATCAAGCTCACTCAAACCATTGACTTTCAGAACAACCTTTTTTTGTCCGCCGGTTTTCCATTTTCTAATATCAGAGGAACTGGATTTTTCAACAGCACCAAGGCATGCATGGCATGCCTGGCTAGCTATTTTTCCTTTGCTCATTTTAAGGTCTGCGCGTATGAGAATTACCTGTTTCATGAATAACTATTGGATTCAGCAATTTAAAATCATTTAAGTTTTCAGTAACCGAGTTAATTATGAAGTTTTCAGGGATTGATTTCAAAATCTGCATGCTTAAAATGAAATCAATTAAGCTGTCGATTAACACCTATCTTTAAAAAGATTTATGACAAAATAACATCTGGTGAGAATTATGGATTTCAAGATAGTTTTAGAGCATGGTGAAGATGGATGGTTAACATCTACGTGCCCGAGTCTTCCGGGATGTATTTCTCAGGGGAAAACTGTAAAAGAAGCTGTGGAGAATATCAAAGAGGCTATAGAGTTACATTTGGAAACACTGGCTGAAGATGGTGTACCTATTACAACAAAAAACAAGAACTCAAAGGAATTATTAGTGAGTGTCAAAATATGACACAATTACCTGTTGTTTCTTCTAAAGATGTCTTGAAAGTTTTGACAAAGAGTGGATATTATATACGTAATCAGAGGGGAAGTCATATCCATCTTCGTCATCCTACGAAAACCCCTTTAACTGTACCAAATCATGCGACTATTGCAAAAGGAACACTGATTCAAATTTTACGGGCTGCTGAAATAACAAAGGAAGAATTCACAGAATTGCTGAAAAAATGATTTAAGTTTTCATCAACCGAGTTAATTATGAAGTTTTCAGGTACACTCAAAATATACGAAGATTTTATAGTTGAAGAAATTCTTTCTGAACGATTCATTCACAGCTATAAGCGAACAGGAAAAGGCATTGAAAAATCCAGCGGCGATTATGCTCTTTTCCTGCTGAAAAAGCAAAACATGAACACAATGGATGTAATAAAAGAGCTTGAGAAGAAATTCCAGCGCAGCATCGGATTTGCAGGACTGAAAGACAAAAAAGCAGTAACATCGCAGTATGTTACAATCAAAATAGATAAAATTAATAATGCAGCTGAAAGTTGTCTGATAAAGGAAAGACATGCCATCGAAAACATTTCTATGTATTCAGATTACAAAAATTCAGATGCATGGTTCAAACTAAATTTTGTCAAATTTGTCCATGGCCAGCTCTCTCCCGGGGACCTGCGGGGAAACAAATTTACAATAACTCTGCATGATTGTTCAGACATAGAAAAACTACCCAAAATTATCAAATCAGTCAGAAATGGAATACCAAACTTCTTTGGCAATCAGCGGTTCAGCGAAAAAAACCATATTATAGGTAGAAAAATTATCAGAACAGGAAAAAGTGTCTTTGCTAAAGATCTGACAAAGTTTTATATTCACGCTTACCAGTCTTTCCTGTTCAACAATGCTTTGAAAAAATATTTGAAAAAACAGCTAAAGCTATTAAACAGTAAAGAATTGTCCGTGCCAGGCTATAACACCGTATTAGGAAATAAAAAGTTTGACAGAATTCTCACAGATATCCTGAAAGCAGAAAAAATTTCTTTGCGCAACTTTAAGATTGACAAACTTGGTATAATGTGTCGCGGAAGCATGAGAATGCCTATGATTTATCCTGATATAAGTTATGAAGTTCGTGATAATGATATCATCTTAAGATTTACTCTACCGAAGGGTGCATATGCAACCGTAGTTCTTGACCATATTTGTAACTGGAAAGACGAGAGATAGTTTAAAAGGTATCAACACACTCTAATTTCATGGCTTGAATTGATTCATTGTCTTTACCAAAAATAAATTCAGCCCTGATTTCATTGTTTTATATTGGTTTTAATGCATTAAAAAATATCATCCCAAATAATTATATCGCGAGGGTAGCCAAGTCTGGTCCAACTCTTTTTGCTTCGCAAAAAGCGTTGACGGAAAGAGTTATAGAAAAAGGCGCAGGACTCAAGTCACCCTTTCTTTATCAAAGAAAGCGTGAACGGAAAGAAAACAATATTCTGTGTTTTCTATTAAAAATAAGAAATCCTGTCTCTCAGTGAGTTCGCAGGTTCAAAGCACCCTTTCTTTTTGTAAAAAGAAAGCGTGCTCGGAAAGAAAAACATTAGAAAAATATTATTATAATAATATATTTTTCGTCAACGTTTTTTCGTAGGCACAACCTTTGATCTCGAAAAAAGGTTGGTGGTGAAACTCCTGCCCCTCGCATATCTAATACATAGTCCCCTAAAATCCTTAATTAATTTTTAGCGGTTTTCCTTGGTATGTCCAAGCAAAAGGTTTTGCTTTTTCATTATAATTTTCAATACCCATTTCATGACATCCTTGTGTTTGTGTGCTGAAAAATTATCGATAACGAAATGGAGTTCTTTCTTTCTGCCCCATTTTTTGTAGACATCTTTTACAAACGACAAGAATTCTGTGTGTGTATCATGTCCATAGATACAAGGCTTTCCGGGTCTTGGTAGGTCTTGCAAGCCTTCAATTCCATGCTTTGCAAATATTGCTGCCTTCGGCAGCAATCAATATCGCATTCGCTCTTTATAGTAGTTAATACAGTCCCGAATTAAATTAATAAAGAATTTAATGGGCAACGTATCGAATCAATCAGCCTCTTCCAGAAGTTTTCACCCGAAATTTTGCAATTCTGATATTTTTCCCGAGGGTTTTTGATAGATGAAAAATCATGAATTTCAACAACACTATTTCTCCAAAAAGGCTCTATCTAACATCCTGCAGTTCCCGTCTCAAATCAGAAAGTTGTTTTTGCAGTTCAAGTAGTGCGTCTTCTACATTTCCAAGTTCTTTACCCTGTCTTACAGGTTCTGTAAACGGCACGCCCCCAGGTCTGAGCATCATACTATCCAATTCTGACACGCTGCGTTCAAGCCTCTGTACGCTGGCACGCATAATTTTCAGCGTATCAGTTCGTATATTTTCAATCTCACTCATTAAAGTGAAAATGTGCTTCAGCCCGGAAATAAATGTCCGCATGTCATTAACATGAGTTATGACATCCTGATACCGTTCTATTTTAACAAATAAAGGAGCTGTATTTACAGGCACATCCTGCAACTGGGCAATTTCCTCATCATCCATCATAATATTTCTCTTTATTTCGTGCATATCATCCCTTTTTCCTGAAAATATCATATTAATATTTGTATTGCAAGTTTAAAAGTTTAAGTTGCCTGAATTGCATAATGTTTTATTTCAGACCGATCTGGTCTTTTATTTTTTTAACAGCCATTATAGATAAAGCAAAAAATTCATCCAGAGACAAGCCAGTTGTTTCTATTTCTCTGACTAATTCTCTGCTGCAATTAGCAGCAAAACTTTTATCAATGAATTTTTTCTTCAGCCCTTTGACTTCCATATCAGAAATATTTTTCCCCCGCATTAATGCATATGCATAAATTACTCCAGTTACGGTCTCAGCAGCAACAAGAGCATACTGTATTTTTGAGTTTCTTTTTCTGTTTTTGAATGCCGGAATTCCATCATAGCCATATCCGTGGGATTGCACATTTTCTATAAAGACATTATCAAATCCTCTGGTTTTCAGAATATCTGCTGCTTTAATGCAATGTTCTTTTGGGTTATCTCTTGTTGATGACCAGTCAACATCATGAAGCAAGCCCACCATGCCCCAGTATTCAGCATCTTCATTGAATTTTTCAGCCAAAATTCTCATAATGGACTCTGTTTCTAAATAGTGATTCATGTCAGAATCTGTCTGCGGCATGCTTTTCAGCAAATTAACAGCATCTTCTCTTGTCATAGGCAGAGAATTCATTTTTACACCCCCTTTGATATTATCATAATTTTAAGCAGATTCGAACCCACTATAATATTTTACTTTTCTTTTTTTCTGAAATGCTTAAAATAAAAATAAACAACAAATAATACAATGATTATCACTACTATCAGTGATATCGGTTCTGTATATTGTCTTACAATATTCCAATGCTGACCAAGCTCAAATCCGATATATGCAAGAAAGGTATTCCATGCTGCTGCACCGATTATTGTATACACTATAAATTTCTTGATATCCATTTTTCCGATTCCGGCAAATATTGAAATTACATGGCGTACTGCTGGGATAAATCTGCTTATCAGAACTGCCCGCCCGCCTTTTCTTTTGAATATATTCTCTGTTTTATCCAGCACATGTTCTTCTATCATAAAATACTTACCATATTTTTTGATAAAATAGTGGCCGCCTTTCATACCCATATAATATGACAAAAGTGAGCCAACAATACTGCCTAATGTACTGGATATAATGACAAGCATAAAATCAAGACTACCCTGTGATGCAGCAAACCCCGCAAACGGCATTACAAGTTCAGACGGCATCGGGAATATCATGCTTTCCAGTACCATGAGAAAAAAAATGCCAATATAACCAAAAGACGTTATCAATAACAATGCAAATCCGCCAAGAATAGTCATTATCTCTGAAAATACCATGGATTATACCGTCCTGTTATGTTTAGCAAAATCAATCTGATAGCATTGGAATTGCCAATTATTTCTTTTCTTTGAGCAACTTACACTTTCTTTTCAAAAACGTAAGATGCACTTGAAACATTTTTCAAGGTGCATCATGGCTTTACGAAAAAGAAAGGGCAGCAATGCGATGGCCGGGAATTTCATAGCCTGACAGTATTATATGTCAATCCTTGTTTTTATTTCTTTCCCAAGGATTTCTTTCATCAACGAAAAGACACGCGAAGCATGTCATCGTTTTTCCGAAAGAAAGGCTTTTTTGAACCCGGGTCACAGCCTTGGCAAGGCTGTATCCTGACCATTGTCTTATCCTTCTTCTATATTTAATATTTAGTTAAACAGTCAAAATTTTCTTTTTCCATACATGCTTTTTCTTTTAAAAAGAAAAAGGATGTCTAGACTACCACCGCAAGTTTATTTATGAATAATTGCATAGTTTATATATAATTATTACGGATACAATTTGCAATATACTATTATTCTTGAATAAGAATATAAATTTTAAAGAATCAGATGATTGTACCCAAAAAGCCTATCCTAAAATATTTTGGCGTGCCCATTCAAGATGCTTTTGATGAAGCTCGGAATAATACGCCCAATTCGCTGTATCATAATCTCTTTGATATATTTTATCCTTCGCCTCCACAAGAAATTCATCATTCCCTTCCAAATAGCTTTCTGAAACCGGCTTTAATGCTGTTCCATTTGTACCACGGCTGCCTGTTTTCAGCTCTTTTGTATTCTGAAGTCCTGTTTTGCGGTTCAACATGACCCCTGTAATTATAATGATATTGTCTTGCTTGAAGTTCATTATAGTATCTCAGATCATTTTCATTCCAGTATTCCACGCCACTATCTCCAGCAGCATTTTTTTGATTTCTATAAATTCCAACTTTTCTGTCATTAATAATTCCAAGAGATTCTGTTTCTGTCGGTTCCATATCAGGTTCTGGATTTTTCTTTCTATAATCAGATAAGTTTAGAACATCAGGCAACTCGTAAACACGCCCAGATAAATCAGCAACTGTATTATCATTTGTATAATTATATGCAGCTTTTGTTACAGCATCGGTTGAAGGATACATATGAGTGCGTTTACCCTTCTGCTTTGCAGAAAGTGCAATTGCCTGAGCAGTTAACATGTTTCTATATTCTTCAGCTATATCGAGATCTTCAATTATGTTTAATATATTCTTGTATGCAGTTCCATTGCTTATTCTCACGGCTATATCACTTACAGTTGCATACCATTCTGGTTTGTCAGGACTAATTCTAAGATAAGGCCTGAACTGTTCTCTTCTGAGTTCTCTCTTTTGTTCCGTAGTATACGGAAGTGGTTTTGCTACCATATTTATATATAACCACTTAAAAGTATTAAAAACTATACTAAAAGAAAAAAAGAATTAAAAAATAAAAAATCCTAAACTTTCATCTTCTTGGCATATCTCTTGGAGATATCTGCTACAGCATCCTTTAATCCAAGACCGAGTGCTATTGCAATGCCGACACCTACTGAGCCTATGATTATCAGCAATATATTGCTTACAAGTGCTGATGGAACTCCTAAAATAGGTAATGCAAGTGCAATTGCTACATACAGAATGAAAAAGAATAATACTTTTCCAACCAGTGTAGCATATGTCTGCTTTGTCTTCATAAGCTGAGCTTTTAGATATTCACCTAATATGTAGCCAACTACCACAATGGCAGATGCCCCGATTATATTCGGAATAAATGATGTTATTTGGCCGATCCATGATGCTAATGCTGGTATTCCCAGAATTTCTCTGGATAATGCAGCACCAATGAATGCAAGATAGACCCACCATCTCACTACCAGTGCAAATAAATTACTCAGGCTTATTATTGGCTTGTGTGTTTCAGTGACATAATAATCAAGTTTTATTCTCACGAGAACTTCCTTGATTACACGTCCTAGTATTTTTCCCAATACCAAACCAATTATTAAGATTATAATAGCGCTTATTAGGTTTGGAAGGAAAGCCACTGACTGCACTCCAATGCTGGAGAGGACGCTTACAACGTCTGACATTTATTTTTTGCCTCCTTATTTGAAATTTTTGACGCATGCGTCATGAACATTAAAGTTCAAGCGTCTTTGCTATTATAGGTATGGTTGCGAATGGTTTATAAAGATTTTTAAGCCTTTCTACTACAGGTACTATGTGAATGCGCAACATTGTATAATTTTAAAGTCTCTGAGTTTCTATGATTAATAAGTGCCGGGATGGCGGAGCTAGGTTAAGCCTTTTTCTCTTTTTTAAATAAAGAGAAAAATCCTTGGGAAAAAGAGAAAAAAAGGATTTATCAATTTTATAGCATTGATAAAGGAGCTAAACGCGGTAGTCTCGAAAACTACTGTCACATAGATTGACGCAAAAATGTTACAAAGTATCATGTGATTTTGCGTCTGTTGGATTGACACGCAGGTTCAAAACAATCTTTTTCTTTTTCGTTAATGCTTTGAAAAGAAAAAGATGGGGGAATTCCTGCTCCCGGCGTACTTTTTCTTTTTATTTGCTTGCGATTAATAATAGAATCAATGAAAACTCTAACTAAAATTGAAATCGTTGTTTCTACGATTTTAACAGTCATGGTTGTGGGCACAGTTTCGTATCACTATTTAGAAGGCTGGAGTTATACAGATTCATTTTATTTTACAGGAATAACCATGACCACGATCGGATATGGCGATCTCTATCCAACAAGCCCGATGTCTAAAATATTTACTGTGTTCTTTGCTTTTGCTGGTGTCGGCGTGTCTTTATTTGCTTTATCGGTTTTTTCAACAATTTATTTTGAAAAAAGAGAAGAAGTAATGGGAAATCGTATAAGGAAAGGATTATTAAAAACAATGAATACGTATTCTAGAACTCACAAGAAATTAAGAAAGGCATTAAATTTACATAAAAAAAGAAAGTAAAGAATGTATAACTCAGCAAAATACTTTACGCTTCCTACGCTCCTAATTTTGTTGCAACAATTTGTATAGCATCACTAAGATTTTCTATAACGTTGATAAAATACTCTTTATCTTTAATATCAAATCTCCTCTCCTTTCTACGTTTTGCCATTTCAATATTGACTCCTGAGATTAAAAGATCAATTTCAGGTTTTCTTGAGTGTCTCATGAAACAGTGTTCATAACCAGCCAAATCAAACGCTGCCTGTGTTACCATCGTTTCAACTTTCACTGCATTTTCTAACCACCTTCCGATATGTTCATCAGTAATTTGCTGCCCACTTTGCTTCATTGAATCCAAATAATCTCTCAAATTAAACCATTCGTTTGTACCAATAGCTGAATGATATGGGCATGTTTGCACTTGTCCTCTTTGATATGGATTAAATGTTATGCCAAACACTCCTTTTTCTTCTTCAAATGGATAGAAACCATGTGAAATATAGGAACATAATTTTTGATATTCACCTTCTCCGAAATTTAATGTTGCAGTTGGTCTAGTATCATATTTTATTTTTAATTTAAAGGCACTATCTGAAATTTGGATTGATTCCCTTCTTAATGACCTTGAAGTATGAATACCCATATTTGTTACAATCCAAGGAACATTACCTAATATTTCTACGACCAATTTAACAGCTTCCATGTCAGCTTCAGTTGTTTTTTCGGGGATTATATACGTATGAATTGCTATACCATGATTGCCGGTTTCTTGTAAAATCTTTTGATCATATTTTATCCAAGCCCCGTAATTTCTTTCTAATTTTTCAAATAATTTATCAGCAGAAGAAGTATTTTGTAATCTTTCTGATAGCATAAAATTATCATATCTATTTGAAATACCAGTCTGTATGCTTATGCAATAAGAAATCTTTCTATTTGCTGCTGTTAACTCTTGCATTTTTTCTTCAGTAAGATAATGACCGTTTGTAAACAAAAGAAGAGGCAGGCCTTGCTTACTACTTTGTTTTGTCAATTCTAAAATGAAACCATAATTTGCCGGGATCAATGGCTTGCCATCGGACATGTTTGCAACTAATCGCCCTCCTTCATTAGCAAATTTTCCCAGCATTGCTTCTAATACATTTACTCCACAAGAACCATCATATAGCCAATCCGCACCTGCTCTCAGTTGTTTTCTGATTAATTCATTTGTTGTTGAAGTCCAGCAACCCTCGCAGCTCAGATTACAAGCTCTGGAGCTTGTAAATAGAAAAGTGCCCCAACCACCATCATACTTTTCTAATTTCATGCCTATTGGAGTGTATGCTAAAACTTCACGGTCTTTATATTGATTATAATCCATCATAAATTTAATTTTTATCCTTTCAAAGTATAAAAACCCTGTCTTGCATATATTTTTTTCGATCGATGGCTCACTTGTGGTGGCTCGTTCTAACTTTTTCAATAAAAGAAATTTAAAACAGATTAAATCAATAGTTTGATATGAAAAAAATAGAAAAGACACTGTTGTGGATAGATAGAAGAATAGAAAATTACCTTTCTTTGCTAACTCAGATAGTGCGGGTTTATACAAAGGACAATAAGAAGTTGAAGGAAGCTGAATCTTTGCTTAGAACTGCCCTTAGAACTGCTTTTTTTCTAGACTTTTATTCTGAAACAAATGATAATGATTTTTTACAAGAAGCGAATAGATACAAGGAGTTAATGTATTCAGGTATGTCTGAAAAGGATAGACAAGATCTACAGTTAATAGAAAGGCAGATAATAGAACTCTTTGATTATGAAAAACGAATCTGGATAAAAGTAAAAAAGGGACAGCAGGTTTCTGATGCGGAGATAGAAAGGTTTTGGCAGATGAAATCAGCAGATGCTTTATTTTATGGCAGATTAACAAAAATTTTCACAGGAAATAAAGACTTTACCCTACCGATTTATGTTTATACTCAGATTCTCGACATTGATCGGGATTTAAGAGAATATGAGAAAGATTTTCAGGAAAACAGCCCAAATATTCTTTTTATGAAACTGAGCCAGAAAATTCCAGTTGATCAAATCCCTCCATTAAAAAGAGATGCAATAAGAGAAGCTATATGCTTAGGTCTTCATTTGGATTTGGAAAGAGTTGTAGAAAAATTATCCAAACAAGTTTCTAAATATAATTTCGAAGAGTGTTATTTTTTAAAAGACGCAATAAAACAAAGGTACAGAGAATTTAATATAAATTTTCTCAAAAGGAATGTTAGATTATGAAATGTATATGCGGCAAGTCAGCAATCCATTACCGTGACTGGGAAAAAAAGTTTTATTGCGGGCCATGTTTGTCAAGGCATGTTGAGCGCACATTCAAGCATACCATACGAAAGAGTGAATTAATTAAAAACTCAAAAAAAATAGCAGTTGCAGTGTCAGGTGGAAAAGACAGCAATACCCTGCTGTATTTAATGAGCAAAATAAAAGCTGTTGAGCTGATTGCAATTTCTATTGATGAAGGTATAGCTGGCTACAGAAAACAAACCCTACAATCAGCAAAAAAATTATGTAACAGGCTTAACATTGAGCACAATATCATAAGTTTTAAAAAAGAGTTTGGATTTTCCATGGACAGTATAGACAAAAACTATTGCAGCTACTGTGGTGTTCTAAGAAGACATCTTCTCAATAAAACTGCACATAAATTTGGAGCAGATAAAATCGCTGTTGGCCATAATATGGACGATGAAGCACAGTCGATCTTATTGAATTTCATACGTGGCGATATGAATCGTTTCCAGAGACTAGGTGTATCACCGCATGTTATCAGCAATAAAAAATTCGTGCCAAGAATCAAGCCCCTGCGTAACATTCGTGAAAAGGAAATTGTTTTATATGCCATGCTAAATAGAATACCATTTGCTCATGCATCATGTCCTTACTCAGCTCACAACCAGCGCCGTTCTATAATGAATTTTATTGATAAGATTGAAAGCGAATATCCCGATGCTGTAATCCAGATAGTTAGATTCTACGACAATCTAAGGCCGATGCTGAACAAAAGCGCATCAAAGGTAAAAATCAATTTCTGCCAGTGTGGTGAGCCTTGTTCTGGTAAAAAATGTATGGCATGCAGAATGATAGAGGATATCAGGAACGAAAGATAGTCTGAATTGAGCAGTAATACCATTCCACCTCCTTTCTATTATTTTATTGTGGAGTCTCAGCAAAATACTTTACGCACCCGTTTTGGGTTAAGTTCTTTCTTTTTCTATTAAGCTTGAATAACTCACAGGGATTTATCTTGAACTGCAGGCTCTCCGGATCAGGTGTTCCACCCTTCCTCTGCATACCGATTTTGCCTATTAATAATCTGCTTCCGGTTGGAGAAATTTTTATTTCTCCACTACCGAAAAAATTCATGACAGTATTAATATCCTTGAGTATCCAGTCAGTTTCATTTTTATTCTCCTCGTAACGTGCAACCAACACCCAGTCAGCAGTAATGCCACTTCTGCCTTTTAGAATATCTGCAATTACCAAAATCCTGTTTGTTTTGAAAAAATCAATTATTCTTTTTTGCATATTTTCCGGAAGTTCGGTAAATTTAGCACGGCGAGGATCTTTTGTTTTGAAATTAGGTTTTATCTCGCCGGTAAACAGTTTCAAAGCTTTTATTTTATTCCTGTTTAAGAATATCCATGAAATTATAATATTTCTTAATAACGTTTTCATATCCTTTTATTTTCAACCAGTCAATGTTCTGCTCAATCTGTGTAGTGTCAACGATTTTTTTCATTGCCAGTTCCTGAAGCGTCTCATTATTCAGATTCAGGATTGTTATTGGAAACACGTTTGTTTTTTTTATGAGCGTTTCTATGGGTTCATCGCTGTTCCATGCAGTTACCCGCATGTTTTTGTATCTACAGTATTTTTTAGCATGCTCTGATAATTTTGTATTGACTACAATCCATGCAACATCAAAAAGTTTGTTTTTTTCATTTATATCATCCAGCCGTGCCCACGTTTCCATTACATCTCCTAGTCCGCAATATCTATGAGTATTTTCGTGATGCTTGCATTCTATCATGTATTTTATTTTTTTTTCAGAATCAACAGCAACGACATCTACTTGATGCTCAACAGCAGCACCAGCTATTATTTTATTCCATTCACATTTGTAGCCAAATTTCTTCAGGATGTTCATAAAAAACACTTCAAAGCTTATTGAATCCATTTCTGAGAGAGAACGCCTGAGCCTGTACATTGATGATGATACTGGGCTATGTTTGTCCAGCTCTTTCAAGATCATTCTGTATATCTTATCTGTTCTGGTTTCGTCTTTTGTGCTTTTTTTTATTTTTCTTGCAATTTCTTCAGCTTTATTTCTATTCACGCCTGTTCTCATGCACGTTTTGATTATTTTATATTCGCTAAATTCTTCCTTTGTACCATCGCCCTTTATTACTATCATTTATTTTATCACCATCATTTCCTGCACCAATTTTCTCCGTCTTCATTTTAAACAAATTTTTTCAGATGGAGAGTCTGAAAAAATTTTATATGACCCAAAACTATAATCATTCTGCCTTCATCATCCCATCATTTTCTATCTCATTCCCCCCCCCCATCTTTTTTGTTTTCCTGTTTACTTTACAATAAATCCAACATCGCCTTTCGCAGCCTGATTCATTTTATTCCTGCTTTCAGAATAAAGTGTGTAAAGTGTTTCGTGTTTCTTTACTGTATCATTCAGCTGCTTCTGCATTATTATACCGGCTTTTTTATCGTCAGGAGCTCCGCACATTTTGGCTTTTACAGCTATCGTTTTTATATTGATGTACTTTACTCTGCCTGATTCTTTGGATCTTATTTCATGTCTGAATTTTCCAGGCTGGAGCATTTCCGGTTTTATATCTTCATTTCCGCCCTGATATTTTATAATCTCTCTTAGCTTTTCTTCAGCAAGACCGCTTTCAATAATTTCCATTGCATTTTCCTTTCTTCCCGCAAGTTTCATAAGTGTATTTGAAAGAACAATGACTTTGTTAATGAGATTTTTTTCTTTTGGCATGATTATATTTTCCAGAGCTTCTCTTGCTTCAAGTAAAGGACCAATGTTTCTTCCCAGTGGTTGCCGGGCATCAGTCATTACACATCGCGTTTTTATTCCGAATTTATGTGCTATATGAAGAAATTTTTTGGATATATCATCAAAATCTTTTCCAGTTTTTATTTTTGCATCAGGTCCTGATGGCATATCAATTACAAGATATTTAGATCCCATTGAAATTTTTTTGCTCATTATTGACGGTATAAACAATGGATCCAGATTCAGTGGATGCTCTATTTGAATGAACAGGTCATCAGCCGGTGCTAAATCAACAGCTCCACCCCATACAATACATCCTCCTGTTTTATCAACAATCTTTTTTATCTGACTTATTGAGAATTCTACCGGTGCAAGAGCTTCCATTCTGTCAGCAGTTCCTGCGGCACTTGTTATTGAACGTGAAGATGTTTTAGGTATTGTTAGTCCGGATGCAGCAATTATTGGAACAAACATCAAGGTAGTTTTATCGCCCGGAACCCCCCCAACAGAATGCTTGTCAACCACAGCACCTTTAAAATTAACTCTTTTTCCGGTTTCAACTATAATTTTTGTTACATCATAAACTTCTTGTTCTGTCATTCCATTGATTTCAAGCGCTGTTATCAGACTGGAAATTTCCAAGTCGTTCAGGTTGCGCTGAATTACATCAAAAATAATAGCCTTGTATTTCTTGTATTCCAGTTCCTTGCCACGGACTTTTTCCTTGATATATTTCTTGGATTCCAATGCTCCCCGTGGCTTTGCATGTACAATATCACTATTTTTAAGTTTCAATGCTTCCCTTACTTCGTGGTATACAATAATCTCACCACGTTTGACAAATCTGTCAGCAGTGGTATTTATAATTACACACATTTTTTTATTTCCTTTTGTTATTATGATCCGCTCCATTGGTCGCACTCCAAGTTCTTTAGCATCATGATTATTGATTATAGCAATAGTTTTTCCTGCCGCATCCAGTTCAATTGGCCTTACTTTTAGATCCATATACTTACCCTCTACATCGCAAACTATGTCATTCCATAATGTTCAGTATTCTCTATCATTAGTTGCTTCTTTTTATGCACTATTCATCGTTTCAGTTCCTGTAAAATTTTCTTCGGATTGATAATGCCATTCTCTGTTATGACAGCATTAACGAATTTCCATGGTATTATATCAAAAGCCGGGTTTAATATTTCAACATTTTTTATAGATTCATGAATTTCATTCGGCAGCCGGAACTCTATACTGAATTTTTCTCTGTTATCAAATTTCAAAGTATTAGCAGCGATATAAACTTCTTTGCCAAATGTTTTGGCTGTTATGCATAACGGAATAGACCCTATTTTATTTACAATACCTTCTTTTCTAAGCGAATCAGAACCTATGACAATCATATCGACATCATCCATATAAAATCCGCAGGCTGAATCTATAATGAGCTTTGTTTTTGTAAAATTTCTCAGGTATCTTACTGTTATAATACCCTGATTTCGAGGCTCGGTTATCGTAGCGTAAACACTTTTAGAGTGTTTTATAACAGTCATTGTTTCAGTCGAATGGCAATGAGTCATAACATTCTTCCCTTTTACTAATTTCCTGCCATGACATTCAATTAATTTCCTGTTATTATGTATTTTATCAGTCATCTCCTGAACCGAACACCCAGCATTCAGTTTCTTTATTACATTATGGAGCACAACTTCCGTAGGCCTTAACTTTTCCAGTTTCTTGCATTCGTTTTCAAAACATTTTTTGTCTTCATATTTACTGAGGTGTTTTAAGCATGTCAGAGCTATATTATCTGCCCCACGTATTTTCATTTTTAGAATATCAGAATAAATTGACATATAATACCCTATATCATTGTGAATATTAAAATCAACGTTTAGGATTATTCAGCAAGGCTACAGGAAGATCAGAACCTGAAAAATCATATTTTATTTTTTTGTATTCTGCCATTTTTGATATTTTCTCACCGCATATAAACTTGAAATTTCTATTTTGGTTAAATGCATTTAATACATCAAAAGTGCCTTTCTGAAATATGTTCTTATTAACATCTCCTAAAACATCAGAGAAGACAGTTACTTTAGCATTAAGAACAACATTTTTATACTGTGCAATTGTCCGTTCGCCAATATCACCAGTTATTTTTTTGGCTGGGAATTCAAAAACAGTTACATTACATCTCTGGCCATTTTCCTCATAGCACAAATCCAGCGGCAGGATTATATTTTTGTTGTCTTTTAGCACATATTTAATTTCAGTTAAAAATTCCAAAACACCCTTTTTTTCGAGAAGGCTTTTGTCAGAACCAATATCATGTCCTTTTGCAATTAAACCGAGCTTTCCTATCAGACCACCGATTAAAATAATATCCGCATCTTTCCTTGTCCTTAATAAATACAAAGAACGTTTAATATCTTCGCCACCCAGAATTAATACAAAAGGATGATTATTAGCAAACAGTTCATAGTCAACATACATACGCAAGACATCCGTGGTTTCGAAAACGAAAGACAAGCTTCGCTTATTAAGTTGTTTACTATCTTCCCTTTTTAGCGACCTTCGGTCACATCTCATTTAATACAGGGATACCTATAGGTAATACATCTGAAGTTGTAGTGTAAAATCTAAACAAGTTTCAATATTTATATCTATAATCATAGTAATTAAATTATTTTTGAAGTATTCTGAGATGAACACAACGGACATCTTACAGTTCTGTAAGCCCATTCAAATAAACATTGTTTGCATTTCCAAGATTCGAGTCGGGTTTTTTTATACTTTGTTTTCGCCAATCTAACAGCCTCCATAAGTTCTTTCTTTTACATAATTTTTTCAAAAAAGAACCATGTATTACATTATATGTTCCCGCTGGTATTTAAAGAAATTATTCTAGTCCGTCCCTGATTTTCAATTATTAGCTTTCCATTTACATTCATATTGAGAATATTTCTACAGTATTGACTGTAGCTTTGTTTTGTTGCAGTCCTGAATTTTTCAAACAATAGCGAGCTTTCAATTGGTGATTCTTTTTTCAGGATATCTTCAATTGTTTTTTCAACATCTCCATGAACATGCTCCTCTCTTATTGATCTCGCACCTTCGGTTTCAGCGTTCAATGCTGATTTTTTAATAAGTTCAATGCCTCTTCTCAAATCATTTTCCATTGTAAAATTCAATATTTTTTCAAACGAACCGTTTTCCATACAGTTAGGATAAAGCCCGAGCTTTATTCTGTTTTTCAGAATTGATTTAATCTCTTCTTTTGTATAATCCGGAAAGTGTATTTCTTCAGGACTGAACATGCTTCTTACCGATGTGTCAAATAAAATATTGTTATTTTTGCTTACAAGCCATACAGATATTTTCACAGGATACATTTCATGCGTTCGCAGAAGCGTAGAAAGAACCTTTTCTTTATTTCTTTCAAGAAAGTCAAAGTCATCAAAAGCTATTATTAAAACTTTATTTTTGATTTTCTTCAGAATCTTTTCATAAAGAGTTGAAAAAGATGTTCCTGTTTCAGGTGCCTGTCGTCCTGTAACATTTTCATATATTTTGGCAAATAAAGAATACATTGTTTTAGTTACTCTACAATTTACATAGCAGCATTCCACGTTTTCTGTGTTTTCCAGCTCATTAAAAACTGTTTTTATTGCAGTTGTCTTTCCTGTTGCTGATGAGCCGTAAAGTAATGTATTCAAAGCACGTGAGCTTCTCATCGCGGGTTTGATACACATTGCCAGAGCTTTCATCTGCGAGTTCCTGAAAATAAATTCTTCAGGAAGATAAGAAGGATCAAATACTTCCTCGTTCTTGAATAGTGTTTCACCATCCATTAACAGGTTGAGAAACTTTGAGTGGGGCATGATAAATAATTTTCAACAAAATATTAATACGCATATCATATACAAAATGAAATCAACACCATTTATTTGATTATATCCTGTTATTTTATTTTTCCCATCGCGATTTTTTTTGCTTCCAGAACAAATTTTTTAGCCATTTCACCGAGATCTTTGACGTCTTCAGTACTAAATATTGCTTCAATTTTGTAATCCCCGCTTTCACGGGCTTCCATTAATTTTCTTAAATAATTACCGAATTTCTCATCCATCAATTTATTTTTCACAACATATATTCCAAATTGTGACAAAAGCCCGGTGTGTGTTTTCGGATTTAATCCAATTGAATTCAAAACAGCGCGGGCAGCATGAAACGCTGCGTAATAAAATCTATTGACAGCATCAACAATTTTGTCATTCTTCAGAAGAATTTGGCCAGCTTCTAATCTTTCCTCAGCCTGACCTAATTCTGCCTTTACCAGTTCTTTTATCAGCTCTTTTTCCACGGCTTATCATCACCCCATTTTTAATAATATTTTCATAAAAAGGCCATTTCTGCCTCATTTTCAGCTCTTCTGGTCTTATGTTTACCAGCATAACAACTTTTCCGTAGTTCAATAAAATTTTATCTGCTATTTTATCCGCTTCTCTGAAAATTCTTTTTTCGTTGCTGATTATAGCCAGATCTATATCAGATTCATCATCATACGATCCAGTAGCTACGGAACCATATAAGATGACTCCGGCATTTATATGTCTGAACTCATTCAATATTTCTCTATGTATTTGCAGCATAGATATTATATGATTTTAATGAATAAATAGCTACACGTTCACGAACTTTCCTTTACATTAAACGGTTCAATTTTGATTTTCTTCAGGCCCTTGATCTGGTATGTATATTTTACCATTGCATCAATTGTGTATGTGCCAAAAATGTCTACAGGAGGTACAGCTTTAATATTTAACAAAACAGGCTCTGATTCATCCATGAACAATTCTATAGGTCTTGTATTTTGACAGTGAACCCGGTGTTCATTATATTCAGGCCAGCATATAAATCGTGCTCCACGGTCAAGACTTTCAGCTGCAACCCACACACCCTTTCTGACGCAGATATCACTTTTTCTGTTTTCAACTGGCCCAAGACCAGCTGGCTCACACTCCTTTGTGCACATTCTGTTGCTTCTGCATTCAGCATTCATGTTTACTTCAGAGCATTTGAATGTTTCAGGGTCGCATTGCTCGCATGTTATTTTAGCTGTATCATAATCTATAAAAGGAATTCGCTGTAAGAATCCTCCCTGTTCAAGTTTTATTTTGGCACCATTGTATTTTACATAGCATTTAGAACCTGAGTCATGGCAATATTTAATCATGTCCCGGATTCCAAATCCACCAAACGGATTCAATGCATTATAGACTCTTTGCCACGCTAATGACCATGCTTCTCCCGAACATATAGAGCCAGACTCGCATTTGCCCTTGGTTCCATCAGGATTTATAGCTTCAGCATTCCAGTGACAGTCTAATGTATATGTATTTGTGCATGATATATGGCCGAGCTGCTCACACGTTGTTCCTTGTGCAACATTTTTCATATCTTCTATGATTATTGTGCCTGTATTAACACTGTTTTGTGTTGTTATGGCTGTGTAAGGTATCAGATATAAACTTGAAGGCGATCTAACAACAACTTCAACTGTATAATCATATGTACCCATCGGTAAAGGCCTGCCATAATTATCCAGTCCATCCCATTCAAAAACAAACGGTTGAATCGACTGCGTGGGCTGTTTATTGACATCATAACTAAAAACTTCTATATCTCTTATTCCTACAATAGAGCCACCATCTACGCCTGCGATTAAATTTTGTGTTCCATCATCTTTAGATAACACAAGCCTCGCGCCTACAACTTTTGGTATTATTAAAAATGTAATGCCTGTCTGTCCTAATGTTTCGCTGTTTCTTTTGACTCTGACAGGCAGAGTTGGTAATTGTACACTACATTCTACAGTTATCTTATGAGAGGTAGTTCCGATTTTATTATCGTTACCCATTTGTTTACAATTTATAACAGCTTCAAAACTCCCTATTTTCATATCTTTGCTTACTCTTATAGCAGCATCTGCCTGATACCAAGCAGTTCGTCCGGGATTTAATATCAAATCATTCAGATTAAAATCCCACAGTTGCTGGGGTATGCTTTCCTTTTGAAAAAGAACATAAGTATATAATAGTTCGGCGTGTTCGCTGTCATGATCCCAAAAATATTTCCCATATCTGTCCTTTCCATCCCATTCAAATATAACAGTATTTCCACTTTTTTGAACAGGATCCAGCCAGTTTTTATAATAATCTATTTGGATTACTGCTTTTTGGTGGAAAATATATAATTTGAAATCTTTTGTCGTGTCAACATTTTCACACATTATAGCAATATGACCATCTGTTTTTGGATAGAACAATGTATGAGCACCATTAGTTGGTGTACATTCAACTTTTATATCTCCTGTCATCCCCGTAATCATGTTGCCTTCTGGAATTTGCACATTCCTGGCTGAGTTTTGTTCGTATTCGTGTGGAATATTAATATCCTGCCCTGCAACAACGCTTCCAGCAGGAGATGGTGGTGTAGTTATCGTGGTTGACGTTGTCGAAGTTGTAGTCGTACCAACATTACCATGTCCTTCTTTTGGAATGCAGCATTTAATTCCATTTGCCTGATTGCACACTGCAATTCCTGTGCCTTCAATACACGGATTTGGATCTACATTTGTTGCTAAGCACCTGTACCATTGTCTAGAATATTCTGTTTTATCTTCATTACCTTCATAGACTTTCGGTAATTTATTTTTTTCCTCGTTCGAATTGTAAAGCCTTTCAGCTTCCTGTACGCATTCTGCATTTCCACCACCCCGCAATTCAGGTGTCAGTGAAATTTCCTTTTCAATTGTTGAAAGCCCGCATTCAAACCTCTGGCTGGAATCACAATAACCTTTGAATGTCTCCGGCACAACCTGATCCATGCTTTCTGTATCAACGCACTGGTATTTCATCTGTTCCGGGTCACCTGCAGCTAATTCAAAGCATTCTTTTGGAGTTAATATTGGTCTATCTGATATCATCACAATTTCAGGTCCTGCAATATTATCATAAGTGGGGTTCACTAATTTTTCAGGTATGTAAATATCTAAGTTACCTGTATCAATCTGCGCGTAGCGTAAATCACCAACACCTTCATCTTTTAGTTTAAGTAATATGCTTGAATCCAGATTGCTCATAATGTAATCCTGTCCTTGTAAATTAAGATCAATTTTAATCGGCCCGCTGCTGTGAATTATTGTCTGTGTCATTGGCAGTTTCTCGCCGGCTTTTTGCTTTTTCAGAATTTCATTAGGATTGACAACAAGCATATCATATCGTGTTGTGCTTTCAAAATCATAGCTTATCTGATATCTGATATCAGGTTCTGTTATAATATCTCCAAGCTCATCTCGTGTAGGTGTTTTCATCGGTACATTTACATATTTGCTTGCTGTAGGAAGAATTTTACATGGCGTTTCAATGCTGCATTGCTCAGGCATACATACCAGCGAAGGCCGGCTATTACATAGCATGCTGCCATCAGAAGATTTCAGAGTCGGCGCATCATAAACATCAACAATAACATTCTGGGCGATTTTCATCGGGTCATTGTCTTTATTTTCCAGCTCAAACATCATAAGCATTGAATTGTCAGGATGAACAGGAGATAAAGGAAGCGTATTAACACTGGCTATTTTTACAACATCTTTCGGCCCGATTTTCTGCTCTATTTTATTCACTTGTGTAGGTGTGTTGCAAAGCCCAAAGATAGAGCATGCATCCAGCTCAATGCATCCGCTGATAATTATTATAGCTAAAAGTACTATGATTAGTGCAATCTTCATATATAATATTTAATCAGCTGATATAAAAATGCTTATATAAATCATAACCCTATAATAAAATCATGAGGCCAGAAATTGAGATATGGATAAGAGATGCTGAAGATACACTTGATGCAGCTATTGTCATGTTTAAAGCAGAAAAATATAATTATACAGTTTTTCTTAGCCATCAGGTCATTGAAAAAGTTTTAAAATTTGGGATAATGGCCATAAAAAGGCAACCACCATCCAAAGAGCATAATCTCGTAAATCTGATGAATCAGTTGAACATCAAAATGGACAAACAAACTGAAAATTTCATCAGGGAGCTGAATCCGCATTATATCGTAACACGGTATCCAGATGCAGCAAATGGAATGCCTGCTGAAAATTACAACAGGGAAATAGCTGAACATATTCTAAAAAATACTGAAAAGGTGTTGCTATGGATGAAAAACCGGATAAAGAGACAATAAAACTAATTAAATCATATCTAAAGTTTTTGGGTAATCATATAGCTATTGAGAAATCAATTCTTTTTGGATCAAGGGCAAGGGGTGATTATTTTATTACGAGTGACATAGATCTAATAGTTGTTTCTTCTGATTTCAAAAGCATGAAATTTGTTGACAGGATATTATTTATGAGCAGATACTGGAAAAGCCTGATGAATCTCGAGGTTCTTGGATACACGCCTGAAGAATTTGAAAGAAAGAAAAATGAACTCGGAATCGTGAAACAGGCTGTTAAAGAAGGAATTCGTATAAAGTAACAGCTGATTGCACATTGCACCTTGTTTTTATATCTTATTGACTTAATAATGTTTTTATGAGACAAAATAGTGATGAACCTGTGGAAAAAAAAGCACAGAACTATTTTCTTTATGATGGCGTGCTTTCAGCTGTGATGGTTGCTTTAACCAGCTCTATGATTTCTTTATTTGCTTTGTCAATGGGCGCTTCAAATATTGAAATAGGAATGCTTAGTTCAATACCAATGATTTTCTGGACAATGGCACAAATACCAGGTGCTATTCTTTCAGAACGTATTGGAAAAGAAAAAGCAATGGCAGGAACATCAGCACTTTTATCCAGATTGATGTGGATACCAATAATTTTGCTGCCTGTTTTTGGTGATAATATAGGTATACTTGTTGTGCTTGTTACATTATCCACGTTTATTGGCGCGCTCGGAGGACCTTCATGGGCATCTTTTTCAAGCCATTTGATTCCTGTTGGAATTCGTGGACGTTTTTTCAGCAGGAAAAACAGAATAGCAATTTTATGCAGTGTAATAGCAATGATTTCAGCTGGGATTTATCTGGACATGAATCCGCAGGCAATTAGTTTTTCACTTGTATTTTTAATAGGTATTGTCATCGGGCTCATAGCCACGTTCTTGTTTTTCATGAGAATCCCATATCAGGATACACAGAAAAAGCAAAGCTCCTCTATCGTGGATGATGTAAAGCTTTTGTTTATGAACAAAAATTTCAGAACATTCTTAATAATATTTTTCATAATGCGTTTTGGTGTTGAATTAGCATCATCTTATTTTGTTGTTGATATGGTCAAAAATATGAATGCAACATATATATGGATAACTGTAACTACAGCTGTGTCAGCTGTTACCAGTGCTCTGATACAGAAAAAATGGGGCCGTATTTCAGACTGGTTTGGCCAAAGAATAATTATTATAACATGCACTTTCGGAATATCAATAATAGCTTTAGGCTGGGTTTTTGCTTCCAGCCCTGTTCATGTACTCGTAATTAATATCATGAGCGGGATTTCATGGGCTGGTTTTGAGCTGGCGTTTTTCAATTATCTCCTTGAAGTCAGTCCTCCTGATAAACGGGCAAAATTCGCAGCAATTGTCTGGACAATAATGGGCATAGCTGCAATAACTGCTCCGATAATTGGTGGTTTAATACTTGAGAAAACTGCGAATATTACTATTTTAGGACTTTATAATTTCAAGTTCTTGTTCCTGCTGTCATTTATAATAAGGCTGCTGGCTGCAATTCTTTTCCTGAGATATCTGAAAGAAATTATAAATTACAGGGAAAAAACATCATTCAAGTATGTTATTCGTTATATAACACATATAAGATTGCCTGGAATCCATATGGAGCACATCCTTCCAATTGACAAGTACATAAAAAGAAAAAAGAGAAAATATAAATTCAAAAATCCAGCTTAACTTGTATGAAAATTGTCCAACATATTTGTCAGAGCACTACACATCTTCATTTTTCATAGGTTTTTCAATTATCTAAAACGTCGGCATCTCTTCTTCTGAACGAGCTGGTTTTCTGTGAAAGTGGAATTTCGGAATATTTATATGCAATTCAGGCAGTTTTATCAAAGATTTCATAACCATATCGCGTTTCTTTTCAAGGCTCCATGGATATGTCATATGTATCGTTACACGGCCACATCTCTTGCATGCATTAACTTCTTCAGCACTCTCAAAATTGCGTCTGCAGCTCGAGCAGAAGTATCTGTACTTCCTTTTTACCCGAATATAATTTGTATAATCCTTAAGACTATCAGGACTTATATCATCTAACAATTTATGCATAGTACATCATCACACATTTTTGACTACAAATTTTTATTTTATCCTAAAATGTTTCCAAATCCTTCAATTGCTGAAGCTTCCTGTTCATCCACAATTGAAAGCACCTTTTCCTTGTACTTATATTTTACAGCAATATCTTGGAGTAGTTCTTCAGCCTTTTTCAATGCTTTTTCATTGCAATCCAGAATTATGAAATATCCATTTTCCTTTATATCAAGTGAAGCAGCTGACTTTGTAGTAATACTGCCACGGTTGATTGTTTCATCCTTCTTCAGTACATCTTCTGCCTTAGAGAGGTTTTCAGCAACCACGAGATAAACTTCCCTGATAATTATCACCTGAAAAGCTATACAACAGGTACCTTTATAAAGCTTTTTACTACTTCTCAATGCGTCGCAGATTCGTGTCGTGCATGCGTAAGCCTTATATGGCAGTTTTTACAATAAATAGAATACCATGATGCAAAAAATATATTCCGTAAAATCAGGCAACCATTTCGCAGGAATTTAACTGCATAAAAGCGTTTTAGGAATTTGGAAAGAGGAAGAAAAAAATGAGAGGCAAATAGAGGAGAGACAGGATAGGAAAGAAAAAAAAGAAACTAAAATCATCTTTGAATCAGTGAGAATCTCAGAGGAGAAGCAAGATAGAAGGGTGGTAAAAATGAGATATAGAAAGGAAGGAAACCAAAATCATCCATAAGTCGGTGAGAATAACAATTCCGGAGGAGAGATAATTATGGAAGAAAGAAATAAAACAAAGAGAACAAAATATACGATTCTTGAACATGACCCGGATTTTCAGAGCTCAGAAACGCGAATGAGGGTTTTGAATGCTGTGAATTTATGGAATAGTCCTGACCTGGCTATGGCATCGTTGATTTTCAGTACCTGCCATGAATTGTTATGTGACAAAGTGGCAAGAGGACTTAATTGAAGGGGAGGAACCAAGAAGAAAAAGATGGGAATAGGAAGGAAAAGGATGGGATTATGAAGGAAAATTATAAATAGGGAGGTAAAATTGGAAAAGAAAATATAAAATATCAGAAGATGGATTTCAGAGGGGAAAGATAAAATAGATGGAGGTGGACTTAAGGCAAGAAATAACAGGAAGAGGTAAATTAGAACAAAAATCAACATGAGGGGGTGAAATAATGAGAAAAATCACGAAACGTATTAAAGAAGAATGCGAATGCGCAAAAGAATAAAGCTGAAAAATAAAATGTTCTATGATAAAGTTCAGTTCAGGGGAGGGGGTGAAAAAAATAAATTCAAAACAAAATTTGGAAGATTTGAAGAAACCGTAGTTTTGTAGTTTTTTAAATTTATAGGCAAAAAGTCCAGTTTTTGACGTGAATTGAAAATGAAAGCAAAACCACGGTTATTGAAAGATCCCGAGAAAATACAGCGTCAGAGTTACATATTTAACATCTTTCATATACTATTTTTTCTTTGTCCGGAAAATAATGAATAACCACTATAAGTTCACCTTCTTCAGATTCAGAATGCGGTGAAGCAGGTCTTGGATACCGAAACACATCATCCCACGTTTTCCTGTCATCCGGCAGTCTATTTGGATCCATACCAGGAAGAAGGAGTAGAAATTGTCTATACGCACGAAAAGGATCAGCTGTCATAATTATTATATAAGGTTGAATTATTTAAATTTATAATACCATAATACTATAATGAACACCAATAGAAATAACAGAAATGAAAAAGTTACAACAAGTATAAAAATCGATCCCGAATTGTGGAAAAATGTTAAAATATATTGTATCAAAAACAACATAGAAATCTCTGAATTTATTGAGAAAATTCTTAAAAAATACATATCAAGGTGATTGTAAGTGCAGGAAATATACGGTGACGATAGAATTAAATTATATTGGGGAGATGTATTTGATTGTCTGAATAGTTTACCGAAAAATGTAATACAGGCGGTTATAACCAGTCCGACATATTGGGGTAAAAGGTGTTTTACAAAAGATAAAAAAGAATTTGGAAGTGAAAGCCTAGAAGAATATGTAGATAGGAATGTTAGACTATATTCCTCACTGTTAAATATAATGAAAGATGAGGGTTCAATTTTTATTGTCATACAAGATACATATATGGGTAGTGGCGTATCCCGTTCACATCATAATCATTGGGAAAATAATAAGGACAAGTCATACAGAAGGAATGGTATTGATTCTGAAAGACAGGGTAATACTAGTTGCGTAACAGCCAGACATAGCATAATAAAGAATAAATCGTTGTGCGGTGTACCATATAGAATTGCAATTAAACTGGTGGATATGGGTTTCATCTGGAGACAACAGATTATATGGGAGAAACCAAATCCTATGCCTGAAAATATAGAAGATCGTGTAAGACAAAGTGCAGAATATATATTACATTTTACTAAGAAAGGAAGATACAAGTTCAATCCGAAAATGATCATGATAAAGGGTAAAAGTAATGGGAAACTTAGAATGCCTAATCAGGTTTGGACAGCATCACCTGAACACAGAAAAGGTCATACTGCGACTTTTCCAAGTAAAATAGTAGAAAAATTATTGCTATCGGTTACTGATGCAGGTGACACTGTCTTTGAACCATTCTTGGGTTCAGGAACAATGATGGAATTATGTATTAAAAATCAGAGAAAATTCATAGGTTGTGATATATGCAAATTCTTCGTAGAAGATTGCACAAAAAAATTGAGTAAAGATAAAAAATTATATAAGTTTAGTTCTTGACACGAATGTCATCAATTTTCTGGTTATTTGGCTGGATTGTATTATATTTTTCCGGATAGGCTAAAGCACACTGTTCACATTTTTTACCATTACATATATTGCATATTTTATTTTTTTCATCGTTTGCTAATTTCGATACCAACTGCCAGTTGGATAAATCATTAGAACCACCTTTGGATATAGGTCTTCGATGATCATAACTTGCCATCAATAAATGCTTAAAAAAGTAATTTCCCTGTAAATGGTTATATACTTTTATTCCAGTAATGTTGCATCTTCCACGAAATTTTTCATAAATTTTATCTTGATCGATATAGGATAAACTTTTACGAAGATGCGGAACCGATAATGTCATGAATTTATCGGGATCGTCGGATTTGAAAAATCTAAATAATTTTTCCACGTCTATTTTCAGGTGAACTACGCGCTTCTTGTCCTTCTTTTCAATAAGAAAATTAGCAAATCCATTAGCTATTCGCAAGTCGGAATGAGCCCTGTTTGGATCGTGAAGAATGTTATCCAGCGAATGTATATTAATAAAGTCAGGATACGCTTCCAGTAACTTTTTCAATACTATGAACGATCTTTTAACCTTGAGTTGAAATTTTATAGTTTTGTTTTTATATGAAATCCCAACTTGTTTGTCATCTTCATTTAATATTTTATAGCTGAAATTGTCTTTCTTATCATCACTTTCATTCATATAAATTTCAACCCCGATTCTTGTTTTTGTTACCTAAAAAGTTCTTGGCGTCTTTTTCACATGTGAATAAAGTTTCCTGACATTCCGGACATTCAAAATCATCCGTTTTTCCGTTTGTCACAAAATCTTCTTCATGATATTCATATCCGTCAAAGATAAATCTCTTTTCCCCACTTTTAAAGTTTATCATCACAGAAATTTCTTTCATGCATTTTGGACACATAACCATAAAATCAACTCGAGTATATAATACCTACGTATTGGGTAAACTATTAAAAGTTAACTGTTACGTGTCCATCCTGTCACATATCCATCATATTCCGAATGCACTAGGACATATTTTATTCAATACACATTCCCTGCATTTTGGCTTTCTCGCAGTGCAGACAGTTCTGCCATGCGATATCAGAAGAAATGATATTTCTTTCCACAGGTTTCTGAAAACAATTTTCATCAGGTCATTTTCGATTTTATCAGGATTTTTATTTTCTGTCAATCCGAGCCTTAATGAAAGCCGTCGGACATGTGTGTCTACAACAATGCCACTGGTTATATTGAATGCATCTGCCAGTATAACATTCGCTGTTTTTCTTCCAACACCCGGTAGTGTTATCATTTCTTTCATAGTTTTTGGAACCCTACCGTTAAAATATTTCATAATTTTCCTGCAGGATGCTTTAATGTTTTTTGCCTTGTTTTTGTAAAATCCGGTAGAGTAAAGCATTCTTTCCAATTCGTGAATTTTGGCATTTGCAAAGTCTTCTGCAGTATTATATTTCCTGAACAGCAATGGTGTAACTTTATTCACCTGCTCATCTGTACACTGTGCAGATAGTATAGTGGCCACAAGGCTATGAACAGGCTTCTTTGCTTTTAGAAAGACATGGGATCTTCCATATTGGTTCCTGAGCAAGTGGATAATTTTATTCACTCTTTTCATAAATTAATAATCACACTATATATAATAAATATACTAAACTGCGTAACTTATTGAATGTGATAAAATGAAGAAAATATCAATATCAATTTCAGACATGCATTGTGCATCCTGTGCACAAAAAATAGAATCAGCGATTAAAAAATTAGGCGGCATTACAGACGTTAGTGTTAATTTTGCAACAGAAAAGGCAACTGTAAATTTTGATGAAAAGATGGTTAATGAATACCGGATAAAACAGGTTATTGAAGAATTGGGATATAAAGTATCTGAGTCAGATACAGATAAACAGGAAGAAATCAGGACACTGAGAAACCTGTTTCTGTTTTCCCTGATACTAACCCTGCCGATTTTTATAATCGCAATGCCATTTGAATGGCTAGGAATCGATGTTCCGTATAAAAACTACATACTTCTGGTTCTGACAACACCAGTTCAGTTTATTGTTGGATACAGGTTTTACAAAGGTACATATTCATCTCTTAAAGCAAAAACAGCCAGCATGGATACACTCATAGCAGTAGGTACTTCAGCTGCCTATTTTTACAGCTTGTTTGCAGTAATTTTTTCAGATATTCTGGGAAGTGGGGTTTACTTTGAGATAACTGCTATAATCATAACATTCATCATACTTGGAAAATGGATGGAAATGTTAACAAAGGGCAAAGCCTCTGAATCAATTAAAAAATTGATGGGACTCCAGCCAAAAACAGCTATTGTAATAAGAAATAAAAAAGAAATTGAGATCCCGATAGAAAAAGTGAATGTTGGAGATATTATTCTGATAAAGCCGGGGCAAAAAATACCTGTTGATGGAATTATTGTTGACGGATTTTCATCAGTTGATGAATCCATGATTACTGGTGAAAGCATTCCCGTAGAAAAGAAAAAAGGAGATGTAGTAATAGGTGCTACAGTCAATAAGCACGGTTCATTTAAATTCAGGGCATCTAAAATCGGAAAAGATACTACGCTCAATCAGATAATAAAATTAGTTGAGGATGCCCAAACAAGCAAAGCACCAATACAGAGATTAGCTGACAAAATAAGCAGTTATTTTGTTCCGGCAGTAATTTTAATAGCAATCGCATCGTTTTTAATCTGGTATTTTGTTATTGGACAAAGTTTTGTTTTCTCTCTTATAATCTCCGTTGCTGTATTAATAATTGCATGCCCCTGTGCTCTTGGTCTTGCAACGCCAACCGCAATAATGGTAGGAACAGGGAAAGGAGCTGAAAACGGAATATTAATCAAAGGTGCTGAAGCTCTCGAAAATGCTCATAAGATAACAACTATAGTTTTTGACAAGACAGGAACACTGACAAAAGGTGAGCCGAGCGTAACCGATATTATAAAACTTGATGAAATATCAGAAAAAGAGATTCTGAAATATGCTGCAATGGTTGAAAAAGGCTCGGAGCATCCGCTTGCAGATGCTGTTTTGAGCGCAGCAAAAAAAGAAAAAATAAAAATTCCAGAACCTTCCGGATTTCAGGCAATGCCCGGCTATGGCGTTGTTGCTGATTATCAGGCCAAAAAAATATTATTTGGAAACAGAAACTTAATGAAAAAATATAAAATAAAAACATCAGGGTTTGAGAAAAATATAACAGATCTTGAAAATCAGGGAAAAACAGTAATGATTCTTGCAGTGAATAAAAAACCTGCAGGCCTGATAGCTGCTGCAGATACAATAAAAGAATTTTCAGAAGAAGCTATCCGATTATTGCATAAAATGAATAAAGAAGTTATAATGTTAACCGGCGATAATGAGCGAACAGCACTGGCAATAGCAAAAAAGCTGGACATCGACAAAGTTATAGCTGGCGTACGCCCTGATCACAAAGAAAAGGTTATATCAGATTTACAGAAACAGGGAAAAGTTGTTGCAATGGTTGGCGATGGCATCAACGATGCTCCTGCACTTGCAAGAGCAGATATTGGAATTGCAATCGGAGCTGGAACTGATATTGCCCTGGAAACAGGCCAGATTATTCTTGTAAAGAATGACCTGCGCGATGTTGTAACATCCATAGATCTAAGCAATTATACCATGAAAAAAATCAAACAAAATCTTTTCTGGTCATTTTTTTATAATGCAGTTTCAATTCCTGTTGCAGCTGGAGTTTTGTATCCATTCACAGGATTTCTGCTAAGCCCTATAATTGCTTCATTGGCAATGGCATTTTCATCTGTCAGTGTTATTTCAAATTCTTTGCTGATGAAAAGATATAAAGCAAAATAAATATAAAACAGGCGAAGATGCTTAAGCGTTAAACTATAGTACCGTGCTCTTTATCATTGGCTCAAAAAGTGCAAGTGTTATAAGCAGTGTTATTACAAAGACAAAAAACCCTACCAGCAGGATCGCACCAGCCCTGTACTGAAATCCTATTGGGTCATCTCCGTTTTCAATCCAGTTCAAAAATCTGGCGAGTATTAAGCTGGTTTCTATTAGATATATGCCAACTATCAAAACAAATTCAAACTCACTTATTCTCAGATTTGAAAAGCTGGATAGAAATCCCATACTTCCCATTCCGCCAAGACTTGTTAGCTTGGCTGATATCATACTCAGAATTTCAATAATAATTATAGCAAGAGTTGAAATTATTCCGCTTATCATTGGAGATAGGAAATAGGCTTGAAATTGCAGTGAGCTTATAACTTCTCCTAATTTTTCATCAACTTCTTCCTGCGTCTGGTGAAGGCCTTTCAGATATCTGGAAATGCTCATCATTGCGATTGATGCTGAGTTTACGCCCTTTTTTCCGGATTCTGAAACAATTTTCATAATTGAACGGACTAATTCAGATGGATAGAAAATTACAGCACCGCGTTTTTCATCTAAAAATGCTGTCTGAAATGTCATTCCGAAATTTCTCATATTTTCAAGTGCTCTCTGGAAAAGGCTTCTTATTTTTAAGTTTCTTATGCGTCGCATAGAGCCTTCCAGTGCAATCTCAATTGGTGCGCCAGTGCTTATTCTGTTGCCAAGCTGAAAAAGAGCTTCTGTGAATTCCAGTTCTATATTTCTGACTTTTTGCCGTATATCAAGTCGGGGAGCAGATGAGAGAATGAAATATATTCCCGGACCAATTGACAATCCTGCTAGAATTATTAAAGCACTGTATATATCACGAGGAAGCATCATGCCAATTCCGGATATTATTATTGTTATAGTAATAGCGACATATTTCAGCGGGATCATATATTTTTTTCCTCCTATGATAACAGGATATTTCCCTTTTGGAGGAATATCGGGGCTGTTTTCAATATTTATCTGGCTGAAAGTTGCAGGCCGCAGCTTCATAACTTCCTGAATTATAAAGAATAAGGCTATCGGTAGTAAAACATCATAAGCCACGAATAAAAATACAGGATCTGTACCCAGAAAAACAGAAACTATAGGAAACATAACAAGTCCCATCACAGGTAGAATTATACCCATTGCATGAATTACCATTATAGGCATTCTCAATTTTTCAACATAATGTTTTGCATTTTCCCTTGAGCCGTCTAATATAACATTTACAGCTTCGTCAATCATGTCCATTCTTTTCTGTCCTGTTTGCTGAAGGCTTGCCTGCATTAACTCAATAGCTTCTATGAATTCGCGGTTGTTTTTCCATTTTCCTGCAAAAGTTGTTAAAGCCTCGTATATATTTGTATAAGTTCCTGTTTGCACGTCCCACATTAGTTTTCTCAGCTCATACATCATCGGGCCTGTTACATTTTTGGATGCAAATTCAACAGCATTTTCTATGTTCGGTACATTGCGCATATATATTGACATGTAAAGTATTGTATTGATTATATCAGAACCAGCTTTCATTTCATAGCGGCGCTTCTGATAAAGAGGATAAAAATAAATAAACAATGCAAATGGTATTGACAAGCCGATTATCAACACACCGTTTCCAATTTCAAGGCCCGGCAACCCAAACCACAGATTTAATAAAATAAGAACCATTGTAGGAATCAGTATGCTGAATATAGTGAGAAGAGTAAGAGATGTAACATCTCCCGGAGAAATTTTCATATGGCTGAACTCTATGGCATCTTTCAGTGTTTTGCTTGTATGCTCATCAGGTTCTATATTGAGAATTCTCCCGGCACCGCGGGCTAATTTTTCATAAATCGTTCTAGCAGTAGATGACCATGTTTCTTCTTCTTTGTAAACACGGTACTGCCATGACGGAATTCTTGGCATGAATAAAGTATGGAAGCCGTATTTATTAAATTTGCGAAAAAGCACACGTATCATGTTTTCTGGAATTTATCTATTCTTTTTCAGAAATATAAACTATGCAATTATATATATATCATGCCTTTTCTCGAAGATTATTTTATTAATCCGTTGATTTATGGCACAGGATACAATCCTGTAAATACCATAGTTTATGCACTCATTGCAGTTGGTGTCATATTTTTGCTTTACAAAGCAATACGGAGAATCAAAATTAAAATAGATGAAAAATTTTGCATTGGAATCGCACCATACATCATAATCGGTGGATTGTGGCGATCGCTACAGGATGCTCGCGTTTTGGATAGTATTTTCTTCAAAACACCATTCATTTATTTTATTATCATAGCAATAACATTCGTAAGTTTAATAGTATCAAGGCTGTTATTTAAGGAAAAATATTATAAGTCGTGGCTGTTAATAGGCACAGGTATTCTGGTATTTTCGCTGGCTTTTGTGAAAATTGTAAATCCTGTTGGTATGGCCTTGATTATTGGAATATCAGCTGCGTGGATGATCGGGTTTTTTATGTTAAGAAAATATAATAAAAAATTCAATCAACTGCTCACAAATTTGAATTTTACAGCTCTTGGTGTCCATATCTTTGACGCAACCAGTACCTTCATTGCAATTGCCTTTTTTCCATATATTGAGCAGCATGTTGTTTCGGGTTTTGTCATTGGTGTACTTGGTCCGTGGTCAATGTATCTGCTGAAGATTCCAATTGTTTTATTGGCACTTTATATCATTGATAAAGATGTTAAAAATGAAGAATGGAATACATTTCTTAAACTAGCTGTAATTGTTTTAGGTGCCGGGCCTGGACTGCGCAACTTCTTTAGTTTGGGAATGATGGTATAACACAACCCTTTTTGGAGAATAATGTTGTTGAACTCTATGAGTCTGCATCTATTCCGTGATACTTCGCAAGCGTCTGGCTCATATGATCTTCTATTGTGTCAGTTCTGGATGGTAGAAATGATCGTTGTTGTCTTTTTCTAACTGTCGTCTTAATATATATTTTTCTCTTTCGTTTCTTAGTTCTCTCCAGTTTGTAGGTGGTGTCGGGCCATGCCCGCGGCGATGATAACCAATATCAGCTGTATTTTCATCGTTTCTTTTAGTAGATTCATATTCCGGCTTCAAACCCGCATAACTTATTACAGCAGTGCCTGCTCCGATTAAAAGATATTTCATGAACCTGTTCATTTTTCATCACCTCATAAAAATTCCCAAGTTCTATTAAGATATGCAAAACTATTTAAAGACACTTTTTATTTTTTGCTTTGATATTTTTCAAAAAAAAGAAAACCTGTACTAAAAGAAAAAAAACGGAATTATCGGATTGAAAAGAATTGAATGAGTAGGAACTATGTTTTTGTCAGAGATTATTGAAAAAATCCAAACCTATTTCTTCCCTGCAATAAAATAAACAGCAACAGCCATTAAAATCAGAACAAAAATTATTGATGCCACTTCACCGCTTATATTTATTTTCAGGACAGATGCAGCGCCGACTGTGAAGAATATCAGAATACCGATACCTATTAGTACAGCTAAAATTCCTTTATGATCTGTAAATGCAGACATATCAAAGCCTGTCATTGCTGCAAATAGAACAATAATTATAATCGTAGCGAGTATTATAATTGCCATGCCAAACATGCTGGAAAGCAGAAGTCCAAAAGCAACGCCGCCAAAGCCTGTAACAAAGAATGCGATAACCATCGCAGTAACGCCAACAACTTTTAAATCTTCACCAAGAACTTTGGTTTTAGCCAAGAGGCCATAAACAACAGCAAAAGTAAGGAGCCATGGAAGCACAAAGCCAAAAAATCCAAGACGATGCATGTTCTGTATAAATATTTCAAATGGATTCATAGTACCACTCAAACAGGATATTCAGGAATTCCATATCTACAACTATCTGCATTCATACATAAAGTCATTATATTGAAAAAAATTTTAAGGGATTAATAAAAAAGTCCCCAAAACAGTTTCTTATCCACCTTCTTTCGGTTTGCCACCAGTTGCTTCTGCTTTCGCTTCAGGACGCGTTACAAACCATACAGCTGCCAGAATAATTATCAGCACGAATATCAGTGCCACTGTTTGGCTTCCTAATGATAAGCCAATCCATCCTGCACCAAGTCCGCCAGATGCAATGAATAAAAGGATTGCGACAATAATAAGGAATGCTAACAGATATTTATTCTCGCCTAATTTGCTATAATCATATCCTGCCATCGCAAGGAACAATATTACAACCAGAATTCCTGCAATGAAGATTGAAGCACCACCGAATATATTTGCCACAAATGCTGAAATTTCAGGGCCTGCGGCAATAGTAACAAGAAGTGCTATTACAAAAGCCACGATCCCGCTTATTCTGGTGCCTATAGCTTCAGTACCAAAAGGCTTTACTTTTACCAGAAGACCGTATATTATAGCAAATACAAGCAACCAAGGCAGCAAGAAACTGTAAATTCCGAATGTTTCAACAGTTTGTATGAGTGCTGCAAATGGGTCTGCCATTAATTTTAACCTCCGTATTTAATTTCTATATATAATATTCTTGTTTGGGGTGGTTTTAATACTTTAACCCTTTTTCTTTTTTACCACAAAACCACTAAAAAAAGAAAAAGGGTTAACGGAAAAAGAAAAAACCTGAACTAAAAAAGAAAAATTCTTTTAAACAATGCCATACTACTATTAATCATGAAAGCGCTTTCCCTGCCGGTGAATATGGTTGTTATCATAGTCATAGCTGTTGCAGTTCTTTTATCTATTAGTGCGTTTTTTCTTGGCGGGTTTGGCATGAGCAAAGGAACAATATCAGACACTGATGCATTGAACATCGGATGTGCAAAGTGGCGGGCACTGGGGTGTAAAAGTAATCCAAATCCGAATATAATAATACCCGATATAAAAATTAATGGATATGATAAAGATGCTGATGGTGATGAAGATGTAGACTTGAGGGATGCGTGTATAAATGTTCTGAATAGTGGCGATTTTGATAACAATATGCTGGAACTTGGCAAACGATGCCAAACCTATTGCTGCGGCTATAGTGAAGCTCCGTGACTTATCCGAAAAATCTGCTCAATGATTTCTGCCCTGCTTTTTCAGCTCTGCCAAATGCATTGTCAATGCGCTCTTCTGAGAAATCATGCTTACTGCAAAGCAGGTTTTTTATTTTTTCAATATCAGGTCCGCTGAATTTTATTTCCGCATCTCCAACATTTGGGTGCTTAAACATTTCAAAAATATGTTTTGCATCCACGTCAAAATCCCATTGAACTTCTTTCAGGATTTCCTTAAATGGTTTTTGCTTTATTAATTTCAGGGCTTTTTTAGGACCAATGCCTTTTATTCCGCCGGGATTATAATCAGTGCCTACAAGAACGCCAATGGAGATAAGCTGGTCATGATTTAATTGATTTTGATCCAGAACTTTGTGCAATTCAATCATTTCAATTGGTTTGCCAGAATAAGAAAGACTTCGGATAAGAACAGGTGTTCCAAATAAAAGAGAATCAAAATCCTGAGATGCAACAGCCCATGCTTTTTTTTCTATACATAGATGAGCACATTCAGCTTCACCTTCAGATGGTGCCTGAACAACAGGTACTCCCATATGAAAAAGCAGGTCTTTGCTCTCTTCGATTATTTGTTTGTCTATAAAACTGGATCGCTGGGCAAATTTTCTGGCAGCTTCATAATCGCCACGCTCTATTGCCTGTTTTCTTTCTTCTTCAGCTTCTTTTCTAACATCGCGCCTAAGTTCGCGAACAACATTTTTTTCCTCGGGTGGCTTTCCATCAAAAACATAGATAAGCCTGATATTCTGATTTAAAAGTTTCATGTTTCTATAGAACAAACCCGAAAGATGCGATGTGATGTTGCCTTTAGAATCTTTAAGTGGCTCGCCATCTGCCTGACGTATTGTTGTAATAAACTGATATATCCAATTAAATGCATCAACCGCAAGTGTTTTTCCAGCTAACTTTTCAATTTCTATTTCATTTGGCTGCACCAGTGGCGATATATTTACTCCCATATAGGGGACACCTCTTTGAAGTATACGAAGGTTTCCCCTTAAGTTAACCTCTTCCATTCTTGGTAACCTTTCAGGTTACGCATATCTTAAAAATTCAGATATGTTTCACTTAAGGTAATCTATCTATTCCTTATTTCATATTTAAAGCAGTGTCATATCTTCCTGTTCAACTGAAGCCACACCCGGAATGCTTCGCAGGGTATTCTCAATTTCATCAGTGCTTCCGGTTTTATCGCTGAATGTCAATAGAATTTCAATGGATTTTAATCCAAAGCCTATATTAAATTCTCTAATATCTTTTATATCATATTTTTCAGAAAGCTTTTTTCCTACCTGATCCTTAATAAGAGCTATATCTGTATCAGGCCCATTTGGCATTATTTTAAGTGTAAGAGCAATTATACCCATTAATAAATCACCTCACTGGCATTTGTTACTATAGAAAAGTATGCCTAAACCTATAAATACTGATAATGAGAATATTAGCTTAAGGGATTTGTATGGCTAAAAAACCGAAAACCTTTAGAAGTAAAACCAAGAGAATAACTCTGAAAAAGCAAATAAGCAAAATAAAAACAACTGATTATGACAAGAGGCTAAAAATACTTGAAAAGCATTTTTACCGCTATGTTTCTCGTGATAGAATCGAAACTCTGGAAAGGAATTTTGATGATATGGATGTACGAATGTTTTCCAGAGTTAAGGATCTGAATGAACGAATGGATACCGTAGAAAAACAAAATAATGAAAAATTCTGTCATGTAGCAGATGCCATAGAAATACTTCATAACAAGGAATTGCGCACACAAAACGAGACAAAAAAGTTTTCAGTACATTATAAAAAAGGTGTTGACAGAATAGTTGAAAAGGTTCGTGATAATTTTGAATTCTTTAAGCAAACTGGTGCTGGATTAATGGATGAAGATAAGAAAGATACGCCAAACATCCCCGATGAGGATCCTATTTCTCCGGAAAACTATGTTCCTAAATTGAAAGATGAAGAAAAGCCTGTACAAGTGAATGCAGAACAGGAATCAATTACAATGAGTAAGAAGGATGTTATGAAAAAAGAGTATGAAGATTATAAAAGAAAATACAAAAAAGAGCCGACATCAGGACTGCTTATACTCGAAAGATTTTTAAAAAAATTAGACAATGATGAAATTGAAGTAAAAAAAGAAACTACAATTGATCACATTGTATTTCCTATTCAGGAAAAACCAGAAGAAGTTAAGGTAACATATGCACCACTTGTTGAACTTTATGAAATGGTTAACAGCCACGGTCGGGTAAAATTTTCAGACGCTGCTAAAAAATTTAATGTTTCTGAAAATATGATACACAAATGGGGACGTATTCTTGAAAAGCACGACCTGATAAAAATCCAGCACAACTTTATTGGCGGTTCGGAATTGAAACGGTAGATATCAAATACTCCGTGATAAAATCAGATATTGGTTAATCAATTTATAATATTTCAGCAATGAAAATATCCATCTTTATAAATAAGCCTATGCAATGATTTAATATGCCTGACCCGAAGAAATTACAGCTTATTCTGCAGGAACTTATTCGCAGAGCTAATAATGAAAGCCGGCGCCTTCGAACACTGGAACAACAATTAAATGCTATTGAAACCAGGCTTGACTCTCTTGAAGAAGTATCAGTCCGAAGATATAAAAAATCCGACCTTAAATTCGTAGAAACCGATGGTTATATAAGAAATACAAATGAAGTTTTATTAAAGCTTAAAAACGACGTCGACAAATTAAATAAGCAGGTAGTAAAGTTTGCAAATAAGCGTGACATTAAAGAATTGGAGAAAATGTTTGATTTATTGAATCCTATATCGCAGGAATTTGTTACAAAAGAATCTCTTGACAGGGAAGTTGAAGAGGAAGTAAAAGAAGGGTTTAAAGAATTGAAAAGGAGGTCACAAAAAGATGTTCTTTCGCAAGAAAAATAAGACAGAAGGAGGGAGAGGAGCTGTTCCCATGGAACGCGTGAGAATGCTCACACAACAGGGAATGAGTGATAAAGATGTTATCCGCCAGTTAAAATCTGAAGGATATTCTTATGATGAAATAGAAAAAGGAATGCTTAATGCTGTTAAAGATGGTGTAGATCAGACATCACTGCCAATGATGCAGCAACAACCTCAAATTCGCAGACCGCAGCCAGTAACAAATTTGCCGACATGGGATGAAGTTTATGAGCAGCCTCAGTCCCAGGAGGAGCAGGAACAATTTGCCTTTACAGAAGAAGAACCTACTTCGGATATTTCACCCGAGCTTGCAATAGAAGAGCTTGTTGAGGGTGTTGTAAATGAAAAATGGGAAAAATTGGAAACAAGGCTGGACAACACTGAAAAAAATCTTCACCGTCTCATGGTTATGACAAAAAAAATAAGCGAGAAAGAACCTACAGGTAGTGTAACTGAAACTGGTCATTCAGAAGATATTCAATCACTCTATGCCAAAGTTGAGGATCTGGAAGCACGTGTCGGCGGCCTGGAAAAAGCATTCAAACAATTTCTGCCAACGCTGACAAGAAATATTGAAAGCCTGTCTGCAATGATACATGAGATGAAAAGAGAACGGGCAAGTGTTTGATAATATTTTCCGTAAACGCTTTTGATAAATGTTCCAAAATTAGCTGAACATACTAGAGAACTTCGATTAACCTCTGAATTTTGTTTCGGGTGCGTAAAGTATTTTGCTGAAACTCCACAATAAAAGAATAGAAAGGAGGTGGGGTGGATGACAAGATTATTCACAAGAGAACAGGCAAGAGCATT
>JAGVVW010000049.1 GCA_018304635.1 Candidatus Aenigmatarchaeota archaeon | reverse complement strand
TACCCACTCAGTACACCCAGAGGGTATAAACCCGCAGAAATGTGTAAATGTCAAATGAAATCCCCACAAGTGTACTATATGGGAATTTATCATGGAAAGAATATAAAGTTAATCACTATTTAAGCACAAAATAAAATACCCCATCTGCAAAAAGGCTCTAATATTTTTCCCCGGGGTTTTCATAGATATAAAATATTCTTTCCGTTAACGCTTTTTGGTAGACATAAAATCAGTTCTCCAGAAAGGGTTACTGAAAAAAGGCTCTAATATTTTTCCCGGGGATTTTTGGTAGATATAGATTTCAATTCTTCAAAAAGGCTCATACCGAAAAGCTTATTAATATTGAAAAGTAAGAATCTAAAATGGCCTATAAAATAGAACAAGATATGGAAAATTGCATAGGTTGCGGTGCTTGTGTATCTATATGTCCTGAAAACTGGGAAATGAACAAAGACGGGAAGGCAAAACCTAAGAAAATAAAAATCAGCGACAAGGAATTTGATAAAAACAAGCAGGCAGAAGAAATATGCCCTGTTAATGTAATAAAAATAAAGAAAGCGTAGTTGTGCAGATTTTTAAGTTTTGGCATTAATTTATTAATAAAGAATTATGCAGTGTCAATGGTTCAGCAATCTGGAAATTTCCAGAATCAGGAGGTGCTTAGATGTCAGTAAAAGATGAAAACGTGGTATTTGTAGGAAAAAAACCTACCACAGCATATGTATTTGCAGTTGTGACGCAGTTCAGCGACGGACAAAATGAAGTTCATATAAAAGCAAGAGGAAAATCAATAAACAAGGCAGTTGATATAGCTGAAATTGTGCGGAACAGATTTGTGCAGAATGTCGATGTCAGCATAGGAATATCAACAGAAAAGCTCATGGGTGAAAGAGATGAAATAAATGTCTCATGCGAATCTCTGTCAACATATAGTACACTAATCTGAATTATAACTCAACATGTTGTATAATTGAGTGTCAAACTTTCTATTTTATTACAGCCTGTCGAAAACCATCAATGATTCTCCTCAATACTATCATGATTTTATATTTAGGAGAAAATCTTCAAAAATAATTAATCTGTTGTTAAAGGTTTTTATACATTCGGAAAAATAAAATATCATGGAGATAAATGTATTAAGTATACTTTTGCTTTTTGGTATCACGATTCTACTTGGATATGTTGGCTTCACGATTTTTAAGAAAACAAAAATCCCGGATATAATCTGGCTGATGATTTTTGGAATATTTGTCGCATCTTTTGGCCTTATAGACAGGGCATTGTTTCTAACAGCCTCACCGCTGCTTGCTGCTATTGCACTTCTCATAATACTTTTTGACGCAGGCCTGAACATGGATTTCTATCAGATGCTTAATGAATTTTCACGCAGTCTTTTGCTTGCAATTTTAGGCTTCTTGTTTTCAATGATTGCAGTCACTCTAGTAGCTCATGTTTTTTTTGGTTTTGACCTGCTGAATGCAATGCTATTAGGTGCAATTATCGGCGGAACATGCTCTACAACTGTGATATCAATAGTCTCGGTAATAAAAATAAAAGAAAATGTCAAAACACTAATGCTTCTTGAATCAATTATAACAGATCCTATATGTATAGTTGTTACACTGGCTCTCATAGGCATGATAATATCAACAGGAAGTTTTTCTGCTGCGCAGAACATAGCAAGTGCATTTTCAATTGGTGCTATGGTGGGGCTGATATCCGGAATTATATGGCTTCGGTTGCTTGACAAGGTTCGGGGCAGGCCATTTGACCACATGCTTACATTAGCTATTGTATTTCTTCTGTATGCAGGAGTTGAGGTTTTAGGCGGCTCTGGCGCAATAGCTGCACTTCTTTTCGGTCTCGTGCTTGGAAACGGAAAGACGTTTTCCAAGATGCTGGCAATGAAAAAAGAATATGATGTTGACCCTTTGCTTAGGACATTTCAGTCAGAGATGTCATTCTTCATTCGTTCATTTTTCTTTGTTTATCTCGGACTGATAGTGGTAGTAAATCCACAATACTTGATATATGGAATAGTAATAGCAGCTGCACTGCTCATTATCCGCTTTTTCGCTGTTCAAATATCTACAATAGGAATGAACTTTACAAAAAATGAAAAAAGGTTGATGACATCCATAGCTCCAAGAGGACTAGCTGCTGCTGTACTGGCTCAACTACCAATATCATATGGAATACCAGGAGCTGAAATGTATTCCAGCATAATTTTTGTCGTAATCTTCGCAACTGTGATATACACATCCATTGCAATCAGGTTCTTGTACAGAGATGGTTATGAAAATCCAAAACCCGAAGAAAAACAACTCGAAATTCCTGCAGAACCCGAATCAATAACTGAAGAATCGCACGTAAAGCATAGGAAAACAAGCCATAAAAAACATGCAAGGCATAAATCAAGATGATTTCTCTGCGCATACAAGATAAGACTCAGAAACAGCGATCATTATCTTATTCAAATTTTCATCTGCATTTTGTGTTATCTTACTGATAGGATGGCCTGCTTTTTGTTATTATAACTAGTTTTCCTTTATCCTTCAAAAGCAATCTTCAACTTTCATTTTAAACACCAAAAATTTTTTTGACAAGGTGGGTTTTTTCTTCCAGCTCTGCAAGTTTTATAATCCCGCCAGCAATAGTAAGCCTGAAACATGCCAGTGAAACTGGATCACTGTGAAAAAAACATGGTTCTGATTTTCTAAGTTTGAACCAGTTATAAAAACCACTGACTACTCCAATAACAATTGACCCGATTGCTTTGTTTTTACTTTTTATTGTAAAATAATCTCTTGTCAATCCTGTTTTATTGTATTTCAAAAGCTTTAGCTGCGATTTAACTGATTTTGTTGTAAAGACAAAAGCTTTTCTGAAACTGAAATGTTTAAAGAAAAGATATGTTGTATTTCTGAACATATAATACAAAAATTTGTTTATATCAAACTTAATCACATCCCTGAAGCCGCCTTTTTTTGCTGTGTCATGATAAGCAATCGCAGAAGGTTCAAAAAGCAACTTACCATGTCTGGATACTCTCATAGAAAGGTCTGTTTCTTCCCTGTAACAATTTCCAGTAAAGTTTATGTCGCCGCCTTTAACATGGACTAAAGCGTGTTTTCTGAATGACATGTTTCCTCCCTGAAGAAATAAGACAAATTTTCTTGGTAGATACTTCTTTTCTTTCATTTTTTTGATTCTCTGCTTTGAAATGATTTTTCCATTTCTGATATAGGCTATGTTTTTAACAGGAAAGGTTGGAGTTTTCATTTTCCTGCCAATTTCTATTACAGGTCCTCCCACACCCAAAATATTATCATTCTTATAATTTTTGACAAGTTGTCTGAGCCAGTCTTTATGTGCAAAACCGTCATCATCAATAAATGCTATGATATCACTGCTCGAAGCATTAACTCCTGTATTTCTGGAAGCAACAACACCAGAAACACCTTTGTTCTGTATCAAAATTATGTCTATATTCCCGTCAAGCTTTGGTAATCCGGAATTTTTATCAAAAATATCATAAATGCTGAAAGCTTTTTTTGATGCATCATCCACAATTATTATTTCTTTGGACAGAAGTGTCTGGTTCAGCAATGACATTACGCATTTTTTCAGATGTCCAAACCGGTTTCGTGTGCAAACAACAACAGAGATACTATGATACTTTTTCATGATATATATTGTTTTGGTCATATAAAAAATTTCATTTCACAACAATACTTTTTTCTTTAGGTTTAGGTTGTGAATTTATTTTATAATTTCCCTCGTATAATTTTTTCAATGTTACCAACGCGAAAACTGTTGTTATAAATGAAACAAAAACAATCGCACTGTAAACCTGCTTTGAAACTATACCCACGGCAAGCCCGTTTAATGCTATTACAAAGGCAACTTCTCCGCGCGGTGCCATGCCAATGCCCGCTATTATGCTATATTTTCTTTTTATTTTAAATTTTCTAGCAGCATAGCTGCATCCAACAAATTTTGTTAAGATTGCAACAAAGCTAAGTGCTACAATGAAAGGCGCCATAAGCCAAAGAACTGAAATGTCAGTTGCTATTCCTATAGCAGCGAAGAATATTGCACCATAAATAACTTCTATATATTCACCGCCATGTTGAAGAAATCGGTTTGAAAGACTTTTTGACATTGCCACACCAGCTAAAAAGGCTCCTACTGATGCCAGAAGGCCTATAGATTCTGCAATAAACGCAAAGATGAAAACAATACATATTCCCAGCATGAAAGTAATGTGGGGAATAACTATTCCAAAATACCTGTCAAACCTGTCAATAAATCGTGGTATAAGCCTTGTTCCTGTAAAAATAACAAGTACTATAAATGCAATAATTGCAGCTAAAGTAACACTAATATTTATAACAGACGTTCCTGTATAAAACACCGTAATACTGGAAAGAATAATAAGTCCTATAATATTGTCTATTATAGCTGCACTTAAAATAAGTTTTGATGTTACTGTATCTACTCTTCCTATTCTCCTCAAAACATCAGCTGTCATTGCAATGCAACTTGAAGTGATCACAGTACCTATAAACATAGAAGAAAGAAAATCAAATCCGAAGAAGTAACTTACTATTATGCCGCCGACAAATGACAGAAAAGCCCCTGAAATGCCAACGATTATGGACCTTCTGTTGAATATTTCAGTAAATGAAACACCGAGTCCTATTAGAAAAAGAAGAAAAATACCTCCTGTCCTTGCTATTATACTGACAGCATCAGTGTAATGCACTAGACCAAGTATGCTTGGTCCAATGATAATGCCTGCAATTATTATCAAAATATTTGCAGGCTGCTTAATCTTGTGAGAAATAAGATATGCTATTATTGCAAATGCTATCATAACTGAAAAATCAAACAAAAGACTAACTATAGCTGACATAATTATTATTGTCATTTCACAAATTAAATGTTTATTTAGTTTGGGAAAACCTTTAAAAACCCCCGATTACAATAAATGTTTAAAGGTGAAAAAATGAAAGGATTATCTTTGCCTATAAATCTGGTTGTAATAATTGCAATCGCTGTTCTGGTTCTGCTGGCTGCTGCTGCATTCTTTGCAGGAGGATTTGGCCCAGCATCAGGAACTGTCAGCGATTCAGCAGCGCTGAATAAAGCATGTGGAATTTGGCAGAGCAGGGGATGTAGTGATACTATAGCAGATTTTGAAATACCTGGCTATTATCCAGCAGGTGGAAACACTTTAGGAAGATTAACAGAAGCATGTGATAGAGTTTTGGGTAGCCAGGAAATAAGCTCAACTTCTACTTGCTACAAATATTATTACACACTATTAGCGTAGTCCATCCCGTAACGAAAGGCATTGCTTCGCAATGCCAAGTTGGTAAGTTATAATTATGTCTAGTAATTAATTTGTCTTGGTAGTAGATTTGTTTTTTTGTGAATTGCATAAATTATGTTACACAGAAAGATGTTTTCAAGGGCAATTATTCCATAGAATTTGCCTGTCAATTACTCTAAATAACAAATATCTTTGAATAAATACTCCGAAGGATATATATAATAACTGCATAACTTATAGGAGAAGGTCGATATTGAAATGAATATTGAGGAAACTGTGAAAAAACAGGTGCTGATTAATGCTGCTGAGCACAATGGCATTAGCCAGCCAAAAAGTGTTTTGGGTAGAATAATGGCTGGGAATCCTGAACTGAGGGAAAGGCTGTTTGAAATTAAAAACATGATTGATTCTTATACAATGCAGGTAAACCGGATGTCGCCAAAGGAGCAGAAAAAAGCAATAGAATCTTTCGGAGGATATGAAAAGAAACCAGTGAAAAAAGAAAAAAAAGTTCTGCCTAATCTTGAGCGTTCGCGGGCTTTTGTTGTTCGTTTTGCACCAAATCCTGATGGAGCATTGCATATTGGAAATATACGAGTTGCAATATTGAATGATGAGTACAGAAAAAAATACAATGGGAAATTTATTCTTCGCTTTGACGATACTGACCCGAAGGTCAAAACACCTGAAAAGCATTTTTATGCATGGATTAAGGAAGACCTCAAATGGCTTGACATTAAATGGGACAAGGAAGTTATTTCATCCAAGAGACTACCTATATATTACAAATATGCACAGGAATTAGTTGATAAAGGAAAAGCTTATGTTTGTACATGCGGAGATGAATGGAAAAAGTTAGTGCTGAAGTCCAAGCCATGCCAATGCAGGTTGATTGATGCAAAAGAACAAAAAAATAGATGGAAAAAAATGCTGACCCACGAATATAAAGAAGGCGAGGCTGTTCTAAGAATAAAAACCGATCTTGAATTAAAAAACCCTGCTGTACGTGACTGGCCTGCAATGAGAATTGTGGATCATCCAAAACATCCGCTGGTAAGAAAGCACCTGTGGCCGCTTTATAATTTTTCATCTGCAATTGACGACCATCTCCTGAATATTACAAACATATTGCGGGGCCAGGAACATTCAACCAATGAATCAAAGCAAAGGTTTATTTACCAGTATTTTAACTGGAATTACCCTTTTACCAGCATTGTTGGCAGGTTTTCTGTTTCTGATATGGTTATGAGCAAAAGCCTTATAAGAAAAGGCGTAGAAAAAGGTCAGTTTGGCGGATGGGATGATCTGAATCTGGCAACAATACGCTCTTTGCAGCGGCGAGGATTCAAACCTCAGGCTATAAGAAAATTAATTATGGATATAGGCCTGAAGCCAAATGATATCACAGTTTCAATGGAAAATCTTTCAGCATACAATAGAAAATTAATTGACGCAGAAGCCAGAAGATATTTTTTCATTCTGGATCCGAAAGAAATAACCATTGATAAAACTAAAGTCAGGTCAATTACACTACAGCATCATCCTATAAAAAAACTAGGATCAAGAAAAATTTCTGTCAGCAAAACACTCTATATTGAACGGGAAGATTTTAAAAAATACAAAGGCCTTGAAATCAGGCTGAAAGATTTATTCAACATACGCCTGAATGAAAAATCAAAATATGCAGGAAAAGAAGTAAAGAACATGCCAAAAATACACTGGCTGTCAAAGCCAAATGTAGAAGTTAAAATTGCAATGTCAAAATCAACAATCAAAGGATATGCTGAACCCAGCATTAAAAAATCCAAGCCTGGTCAGATGATTCAACTGGAAAGCTTTGGATTCTGCAGGGTTGAAAAAATCAGTGCAAAAAGCGTTTCGCTGGTGTTTGCACACACGTAAAATAATTCTCAATACAATGTTCTTTTTATAAATATAAGAACATATATTTTATCATGCAATATGATGATTATGTTTCTTTGGGAAAAGTTCCTGTGAACAGTGTTGTTTGTACATTCAGGATTGACCCGCCAACAACAAATGCTGCAGCAGCTGTTGCTGCTGAGTCCAGCACAGGAACATGGTCTGATGTTCCTGACACGAACTATGTAAAGAAAATAAGTGCATTTATTTTCGAACGTCGCGGCCAGATGTTTAAGATAGCTTATCCTATTACTCTTTTTGAAAAAAATAATATTCCGCAGCTTATGAGTAGTGTTGCTGGAAATGTTTTTGACATGAAAAATGTAAAGAATCTGCGGCTAGAAGATATTGAATTTCCGAGATCGTATTATACAGCGTTTAAAGGTCCTGCATATGGCATTAAAGGCATAAGAAAAATAATGAAGATCAGAAAAAGGCCACTGATAGGAACAATAATAAAGCCAAAGCTTGGATTAAACACTGAACAGCATGCTGAAAGAGCTTATCAGGCATGGATAGGCGGGTGTGACATTGTCAAGGATGATGAAAACCTCTCAAACCAGAAATTCAACAAATTTCAGAAGAGGGTTTTCAATACACTTATGATGTGCCAGCGGGCTGAAAATGAAACAGGATTCAAGAAAGCTTACATGCCTAACATTACTGCTGAAACAAATGAAATGATAAAACGGGCAAAATTTGTTGAGGATCATGGTGGAAAATATATCATGATTGATGTTGTAACAACCGGATGGGCAGGGCTACAGACTGTACGGGATCATGTAAAGATTCCGATTCATGCACACCGAGCAGGCCATGGTGCATTCACAAGAATGGAAAATCATGGCATTGCAATGAGAGTAATAGCAAAAATCTGCAGAATGATCGGAATTGATCAGCTCCATACAGGAACTGTTATTGGAAAAATGCAGGGTGGTAAAGGTGTTTTTGATTCAGTACACGCATTGCAGGATAGATGGCGTGGAATAAAGTCATGTTTTGCTGTCTGTTCTGGTGGTTTATGCCCGACGCATGCTCCAGAATTGATTAAAATGTTTGGCCGGAATATTATTATACAAGCTGGTGGCGGAATTCACAGCCATCCAAAAGGAACAATACACGGAGCTGAAGCAATGATGCAGGCTGTGGAAGCAGGAATGAAAAAAATATCACTGACTGAATACGCTGAAAATCACACATCTCTCAGACTGGCACTGGAAAAATGGGGCTTATCGAAAATGGAAAGGGAATAGAATACTCATCAAAGATTCTTTGGCACGTCAGGAAGCAAAGCTTTAGGGATTTAGTTCATAAATACAGTTTTCCGGTTTTTTTGAAAACAGATATCAAATAAATTGAAAACATCTGTCCGCCCTAAAAGCAGGGGGACATCTTCTATCAGTGCCCATGCAACTCTCGTATTTATTATTTTTTCTCCTATTTTAATTTTTATTTTCTTTATTATAATCGGAACGCCTCTTTCACCTATTCCTTTTACTTCTGTTATCTTATCTGACTTCTCGATCGTAAACCCAAGAGCATCACCTACGGATTTCGGTATTAAAGAAACATCTGCACCAGAATCTATATAGACCGATTCTAAAATTTCTTTTTCATTGTTTATAAAAATAATTTCTGCCACGGGTCGTAATATCGATCCAAAAATTCTGCTTTTTTCTTCTCTAAAATAAAATTCTATTTCCATTTCAACACCAAAATAAGAGTTTCTTCTTTAGGCACCTTTGCAAGCATTGGTTTTTTGTTGGGAGCCTTTTTTTTTGCTTCATCTAAAACATGACTTGCATTGCTCCCAAATGCAACTACTTTATCTCCTACTATAGCTACATATTTACCTTCATATTTGCTCAAATCTGCTTTTATATAAAATTCGAACTCTTTGGACACTACCATATTTGATCGCCTGTTTATATTTCCAACCAAATCTTCTTAAGCCTGTGTTATTTTAGTAGTTATATATGAAGACGAAAAATGTTACTGTTCTTTGTGGCGGAAAGTTCAATGCATTTCACAAAGGCCATGAATATTTTCTTAAAAAATGCAAGTCTTGTGGCGATAAGCTTGTCGTTGTTCTGGCGCATGACAGCAGAAATAAAGTGCCTTATGCTAAGCCTGCAGAGATAAGAAAAAAAATTCTGGAAAAAACAGGAATACCTGACAAAATAATTATCGGAAGCCCGGAAAATTTTTCAAAAACTGTTGAAAAAATCAGGCCGGATGTTATTTGCCTTGGATATGACCAGAAACTGCCTAAAATCAAAAATCAGCGCGCCATTAAAATTATCCGAATAAAAAAATATGGCAGTTACGCTACATCAAAGATTTTCTCAAATCAACACTGACATAACGATCTGTTTTAGTTTAAAATCTCCGTAAACAATAGAATCTTATGAAAATTGCATTTTTTACAGATACTTATAGGCCGCAGATAAATGGGGTTGTGAGTTCAATAGATTCATATTCAAAAGAGCTACGAAGACGTGGTCATGATGTCTATATTTTCTGTCCGAGGTCACCAGAATATAATATTAGAAACAAATATATACAAACCTGTGCATCAACATCATTCAAATCATATCCCGGATATAGAATAGGGGCTCCGTTGGTATGGATGATAAAAGATGTAATAAAAACAAACGGATTTGATATTATTCATAGCCATACACCCGCAAGCATGGGCTTTGCCGGATTGTATATGAGTAGGCATTGTAAGATACCGCTTATAGCATCATATCATACACATCTGCCTGATTATGCTCATTATATCTACAAATCAAATATTAAGCTTATTGAAAAACTGACTAAAAAATTCATATGGAAAGTTTGCAGGTATTATTATAATCGAGCAAATCATGTAATAACGCCATCTGAAGGTATGAGAAATATTCTGAGAAGGCATGGCATCAAAAAGCCAATGACTGTTATTCCGACAGGCATTGAAATTAAAAAAATCAGCACATCCAAAAAGAAGCTAAGGGAAAAATATAATATAGCACGGAACAAAAAAATAATTCTTCATGTGGGAAGAATAACCAGAGAGAAAAATATACCTGCAATAATAAAAGCTGTGAAAGACACTGACACAGACCTCTATATAACATCTGGCGGCCCATATATGGAAAAAATAAAAGAGCTGGTCCATCAGGAAAATATGGATGAAAAAATAAAATTTCTCGGGTTTGTAAGCAGGAAAAAACTGGATGAACTTTACAGGCTTTCGGATGCTTTTATCATGGCTTCCAAAACTGAAACACAGGGTTTGGTTCTTTTAGAGGCAATCCGCGGGGGTTTGCCTATAGTTGTATTGAAAGCACCTGTAATAGCTGATTTTGTAAAAGAAAACAAAATAGGTTATGTTGCATCTAATGTTCGTGACATGAGTAAAAAAATAAACATGGTTGTCAAAAATGGTAATTTTAAAGAACAGCAAAAACAAACACTGGAAAAGTACGATATACGAAAACTCACAGATGATCTGCTAAGAGTTTACGAATCCCAGTAACCTGGGTTGCCTTTCTTAAATACAAAATATAAAAATGTTGATTTTACGTGCTGCTTCAGAAATTTCAGCATGCCGCATCTGTGCAGCCTTCTCAGTGATGTATATACTATGACATCAGAAAAAACAAATCTGTAATACTTTGAAATTCGTTTTGCAATATCATGGTCTTCATTTGTCAGCATGAATTCATCAAAACCACGGACTTTTGAGAATGCCTGTCTGGTAAAGGCAAAACACGAACCATTAGTAAATGGTATTCTGAAGAAATTAAGAAAAGAAACTATTCTGTTCCATAGATAAAAGATCATTTTGTCGCATTTATTTTCTGCATCCCACGGCTTAAGATTGAAAATCATTCCTCCTGTATTTCCCTTAAATTTCTGCTTTATCTTTTCAAATGCATCATCAGAAAACCGGACATCAGCATCAGCAAAAATTAATATTTTCCCTCGTGCCTTTTCAGCTCCTTTATTTCTGGCCAAAGAAACACCGCGCTTATCAACAAAAACAACTTTTGCATATTTGTTTGCCATTTCAACTGCGCTGTCTTTTTTCGGGCACACGACAATTATTTCATGCTCCACGCTCTGGTTTTTTATTGACTTCAGGCAGTCCTCAAGATATTTTTTTTCATTAAGTGCAGGAATTATAACAGAGATTTTCACAGCTTTCATATAACTATATTCGTTTTGCCATTAAAAAAGAAAAAATGCGATGGTTCAGGTTTTTTATTCCCCTCACCTGATAGGGGGAATGAAAAAATTAATAATTGTAGTGAAGCAATTCTTATTCTGATACTATTCAAAAAATTCACCAAACTCAGGTTCACAATAAAAGCAACCCGGGTCATCCGAAAAATGATGCCCTCTTATTCTTCATCAATGCATCAAAAAGTAGTTTTTCAATTATAAAGGTCAACAATGTTGCAATAGAAAATGTAATGCCTGATTGAACTGCGTCACTCCAGTTTAAATTAAAGCTGTGAATAGTTACCATTGATAAAAAGAAAAATAAGGTAACAAACACCGGCGATGCTATGGTAATTACAATAAAGCTGATTTCCTTTTTTGAAAGCTTTTGGTGATTATATTGCTTATAAAACATAAACAAGATCACGCCTATGGTAACAACAAGCAGTGACACCAGGAGGCTTACAACAAGACTTATATATAACAGTACACTTATGCCAAGCAATATGAATGGAATTACAGCAAAAGACATAATTATATTTCGTCAAGGGTATTTTAATGTTTTTTTATGGCGTTTTTTTGATTCCTTTAGATATGTATATGATTTTTTCAGCCTCCAACGAACCATGACGCATTTGATATATTTTTATAGATGCGTCTCGTTTACTGGACGGAGAGACTGAAATGTTAGAAATTCTGAAAGACTTGACGAGCTTTGCTCGTCTTTCGTTACGCAATTTCCGAAACATTCGGAAAACTTTATTTTCCGATGTGCCAAAGAACCTTTGGTTCTTTAAGCATCTCGAAATTCATACCAGTCTTATGCCATTACGAAGTATCTCTTTCACCAGCGGATCTTTTTTGTTTCTATAAAATGAAGCCTCTTCAAACAACAGTAGCAATGCTGTTTCAGAAATTGCAGCGCTATTTCAATACTACACTAGTCCTCTTCAAACAAGATTTAAATTCAGGGGTTTGGTGAAACAAATCGATTTCAATACTACACTAGTCCTCTTCAAACGTAAGTGTCGGCGGGATTTTTGTTATGATATGTCAAATTTCAATACTACACTAGTCCTCTTCAAACATCTGAGCAGGGCAAATCTGAGCAGGGCAAATTTGAGATTTCAATACTACACTAGTCCTCTTCAAACAGAGATGTAAGCATGAATGGATACTTAACGATATAAATTTCAATACTACACTAGTCCTCTTCAAACATAATGAAAAAGATAAGACAGGAAACGCAGAAAACAAATTTCAATACTACACTAGTCCTCTTCAAACCCTGAAATTTCACAATTTCTTCGGCATACAATTCCATATTTCAATACTACACTAGTCCTCTTCAAACCAGAAAGTTTAGCATGTATAATGCTAAATAGCATAAATTTCAATACTACACTAGTCCTCTTCAAACAAATAACAGCACCGAGATATAAATATTTCTTTTGTATTTCAATACTACACTAGTCCTCTTCAAACATATTTTCTCTTTTCAAATTAAAGAAATGCATTATCCATTTCAATACTACACTAGTCCTCTTCAAACTCATGATACATTTTCAAAACGTTTTTTTCTGATGCTATATTTCAATACTACACTAGTCCTCTTCAAACCCCGTCATAAAACTGCTTTAATGTTATGTTTGCATGCAAAATTTTTAAAGCTATTAACGTGATGTTCTGATAATGCATTCTGTTTATAAATCTCCACATCATCACCCCGAATTCTGCTCAAATCAGTGTAGAAAGCGTGTTTTTCTCAATACCCACTTGCTCCCTTTTTACAAGTTTGCGGCTGGAAAATATATAAAACAGTACCGAATCAACATCCTTGTTTATCAACCTTTTCAGGCCATGTCTTATTTTTTCCAAACCGCTTTCTGACAATTCGCCTTCGAAAACAGAGTTCTGCACCCAGTTGAGATGAGTTCTCAGAAACTGACACACCTTATTGACCCTTTCTACACTTATATCATAAACAATTATAACATATGTCAGTTACCACCACATCCTGAAGCCCTCATATTTCTGACCTTCTATAAGATGCTTTATTATCTTATAGCATTCCAGCTTTATTAGTGTTTTGTAAGATACTTTTCTTTTCAGTTTTTTGTGTTTTATTGTAGTTTTCAGCTTTTCATCAAATTCAGAAATAAAAATTCTTCTCCCTGCTTCATTAAGGTGGCAGAAATTCAGCTTGTCATCAAAATGCTCCTCTTTTATCAGTCTGTTATTGATGAGGTTGAAAATGACCCTGTCTACTATTATAGGCTTGAATATTTCGCTTATGTCCAGGCTGAGAGAAAATCTTCTTTCACCCGGTTCGTGCAGGAATGATACAGTAGCATTGAGCTGTGTGTGATATATTTCTGAAAGGCATATAGTGTAAAGCAGGGAATTGCCAAAAGAAACGAGACAGTTTATCATATTTTCCGGTGGGCGTTTTGTTCTTTTTTCAAACTCAAATCCAGGCCTCAGTATCCTGTCAAAAGACTGGTAATATGCATTTCTTATTCTGCCTTCTATGCCCATAAGCTCTGGTATTTCCTGAATACTATCTATGCACTGTGCTTCATATGTTATTTTTGCAATCGCATCTCCGACATCCTTGCCCTGCCTGTTATAATACGCAAGATTCTGGAGAATATTATAAGCTGCGCATTTTACGAATTCCTTAGCCAGTCCAATTCTTTTTTCTTTCTCAAGGTAATGCTGAACCTGCTTTACAACAAGGAATCCGGAAACAAGATATTCTTTAGGGTAAAAACTGCCTGAATAAAATCCATAATAACTGAAGAAATGCACAGCTATCTTGTTTTTAGCCAGAAAAACAAGCAGTTTTGAATTTACATCTATCTCACCGAATGCAAATATGGCATTTATATCGTGTATAGGTATAGCTTTTTTGCCTTCTGCATTTTCAAAATAAATTGTATTCTGCTTTCTCTTCAGCCTGCCACTTTTCAGTATGTAGTAATTCTTTTCCATATCAGCACCAGCAAAAATTATAATAACTGCAGGATTTGCAGTATGGCAGCACTTTTGCCTCAGGAGGCAATTCCTTTTCTCTAATGGCTTTTATATGATTTAGCATCTCTTCAACTTCTTCTTCTTTTTCTGGTGTAAGAAGAACTTCAATTCTCTGCTTTAGAAGAGGATAATCTATAATACCCTTTATTACTATCCCTTTCTTTTTCAGATAATAGAGATAATAAAACATCTGATATTCGTGCGCCTTTTCTATTTTTCTGGACTTCTTTATTTCATGTATCTCACCTTTCCTTTCCATGAAATCTATTTTGATGTTATCAATTCCTATTTCCTTGGTTTTTCTTTTGTAAGAAGTTTCATGAAGCAGTTTTCCCAGCTTAACCTTTTCAGATGTCTGCTCCATGCTAATCTGATGTGTAAACAGCCATAGCTTCCGCCTGCATACAACATAATACGCCACCTGCACTCCTGTTATTGACGCTTTTTTTGGAATTTCCATTTTTTTGCCTCTTTCAGAATGAAACTTTTAACTTCGTTGAAATCCGGAAGGTTTCTTATAAGCAGTTTCAAGTCTTTTTCCCACAGAGCTTTTTTCTTATCCAGAATTTTTGAGAATTCATCATAATCGAAGTGTGTGTTGTAATACTCCAATTTTTTTGATACAATAATTTTATCTACTTCAGTGCCTTTTACAATTATTGACCACAGATCGTATAAATCTCTGACTTTGTTTCTTGTCATAATGGCCCTTATCTTTTCCGCTGCAATCTCATTTTCCTGCATAATTAACAGGGAGAAAGGCGGTATTTCCTGATAGGTAGAAGAAAAGTTTCTCAGCAAAGGCTCAATATTTATGCTGGATTTGAAATTTATGTCTATCCTGACATTCGAATATGTCATCGGCGTGCCTCTAAATAGAGGCCCTTCGCATCTTATAGTAAGAAGTACGGAATTGAAAGGCTCTTTTTTCCTGTGCAACTTGCAGTTTACATTGAACTGTTTCAAATCCGATATTATGTCCTCTGCCAGTTTATCAACGTTTACAGGTTTTATTGCGGTGAAATCAGCATCTTCACTGAATCTTCCCAGATTGTAAAATTTGTAAAGGCAGGTACCGCCCTTGAAAACAAGCTCATCCTTTGTGTTTTTTGATATAGAAAGAAGTACAAGGTCTATAAGGTAATCTTTTTCTGCATTGCCAAGGCTGAGACCTTTTATTTTCGCCTTTCCTTTCAGCTCTTCCAGAGATATCATAGTTCATCCAGACTCTCATTTATTATTAACTTCCAGCGAAAATCCTTTCTGCCTTCTTTTTTTACAGACCAGTTGAGAGGTGTGTATGCGCGGTTAACCATATCCAGAAGGTTGCTGGCATCGCTGCCTCTTTTTTCAATAAGATACCCAATGCGCTTGGCAAGCGTATCGTTTTTTGTTTTCTTTGCATATTCAATAAGTTTTTCATAATCAAGTTCACCGGTTAATATCGCTTTTGCCGGCTCGTCGAAAGGCACGTTCTTGGCAAGCATGCAATCCACGACAGCTTTTTCCTTTTCTGCAATGAATATGTCAAAATCTCGCAGGCGCAGTTTTGTATAACCCCAAAAATGCCTGATTTTTGTAAAGGTTATCCTTTGCCTATAAAAATCTATTGTCTTTTTTGGTCTGGAAACAGCGACCATAACATCAATGGGTATCTGTTCTGTAAGATGGTACATAGATAGGGCTGTCCAAAAGCTTATGTAAGAAGGTGTCGCTATGAAAGAAGCAAACTGGACAGCATCGTCATGAACAGTGTATTTTCCTTTCTCTATTTGCCTTATAAGACCTCTCTTCATAAGCCTGTAAGCAACTATCCTGACGTATTTTTCATCCTTTCTTAACATCCTCGATAGGTCGCCTATCGTAAACATCGGGAGCTTCCGTACCTCTTCCAATATTTCTATAGCTTTCATACTCCTATTTATGCAGTCATCTTTAAATAGATTATTTCATTATAACAAAATAATCAAATTTGATAATTATAGCATAATAAAGTATGTATATTGCTTATTTTTATGTAACAAACTTATCATTTTTGATAGTTTTGATGTATATTTATAGGAAATCAATCTTCTACATACTCTCTGTAACTAACTGGTCTTTTGCGTAGAGTTTGAGGAATGCGTGAATTAGGGCAAGGTCTAGCTGGGACAATTTTTTGTTGGGTTTTATATGAGTATTGCTTCTGACGCTTGGTATTGAAGCTTCCATTAAATTATGTTCGTATCTTCTAATTCTTTGAAATCTGTTTTAAGTTTTTGAATATCTAAACCAATGTTCTCATCAAAATATTTATTTATAAAGTTCTCATCCGCAATCAGAATACTTTCATCATTTTCGGAATTAAATTTCAAAGTATTTTTTATAAATTCTCTAAAACTCAAACTACTTTTTGAACTTCGTGGTTCGACGAGATTAACGCAGAAGTTTTGTACTATCAACTGAAGTTTTTTAAGGTCATTACCTCTGATTAAATTTTCATATTTATTACTTGTATATAATTTCCAAACGTCATTTCCATGCAAATAACTATTTTTTGAAAGATTATTGTCTTTAATAAAGTTCATGAGGTTAACAAAATATTTTAAAGGTATTTTCACTGGTAAGAAAATTGAGAAACTTCTAGATTCTATGTAATCTTGTTGATTTAATTTGTCAAATTCAAGATTATTCATAGGTTCCAAAAGATCGGTTTTGTTTGCTTTTGTCATATCCTCTCTTTGTAAAGCGCGTTCCATTATTTGTATATAATAGGAACTGAAATCCCTGTTTATCAAAAGGGTTTCACAATCTAAACCATTCTTTCCCGATATATCATACATATTACGAATATCTCCAGAATAAACATACTTTTTCGATTTAGATGGAACGACAAAAACCTTAGACAATTCGACTGACTTTTTTCCATTCCTGTTTACCCTGCCTGCTATTTGTTCTATAGAATCAAGGGGAGCATCAGACCTTATACCGACATCACAATCTATGTCTACTCCAGCTTCAACAGACTGGGTGGATACTAAGATAACATTAACGCCTGATTTTATTTCATTGATTATTTCTTTTCTTTTATATGGTAAGGTAGTAGAGTTGAGTAGGAACGTTTTGAATCTTTTGGGTTTTGCGATCTTTTTATAAATTTCTATACTATCAGAAATTGTATTAACTACAATCAATATTTTTTTGTAAGCTCTATTGGTCAGGAGCCTTTTGTATACATCAAGAATTTGACAAATTTCCTGCTCGGGATCTGCATCTTTATTTATTTCGTAAGTAACACGTTTCATCAAACGATGTTTAGCATAGCTTTCGGGTTGCTCTATGAGGTCAATGGAATCGAATTCTTTCTTCTCATCTTTGCTTAGCAGCAACTTCAAGTCTGGTAAGGTTGCACTCATTATAATGAAATATATATTGTATAATTTGGAAATTTTATTTAACAATGTCACAAAATAAATCCACTTTTTGTTTGGTAATGATTGTATTTCATCGAGTATTACAACACTATTGCACAGTTCCAATGTTTTCATTGTAGCTTTTTTCGAGCTTTTGAGGAAGATATTGAAAAAATTTACGTTGGTTATTACATTTACTGGATAATTCAAGAATCTCTGATTTCCGAGTTTAAAATTCTCATCTTCTGTTTCATTTTCTATACCCCAGTCTGAAAATGAATATATTTTTGATACTGTATCCTTGTTCGTCTGACCAAGCGTTGCTTCTATTTCTTCATGGTTTTGTTCTATAATGTTTATGAATGGAAACACATAATTTATTCTAACGAGATTTTTTCTTTTCACGAGATCAAGTGCAAGCTTTATTGATATGTTCGTTTTCCCGCCACCTGTTGGAACATCTATATAAAAGATTCTTTTTTCTTCATCTTTCTTAATTGTTTCTTGAAGTGTTTTTGATGCTTCTATGAGTATTCTTGTTCTAAGATCATCTATGTCCTGAATATTTTCTATCGGTGAACTCAAGAGATACTTCTTTTCTTCTAACCCAACGTTATACGACTTTCTAGAATGAAATTCATTTTGTAGTTCTTCTGCCAGTTCTTTGTCAATGAAATTGATTTTTGAATCTGATTTGGAAAACAACTCAGCCGCAAAACAGTCCGATTGAACAAGAATAGAGTACCATAGCTTATATATGAAGAACATACTACTGGGAATTTTACCCATCTCTTCTAAGTAGTCAGAATAAATGGCTTCAATATCCTTTTCGATTTTTTTATCAAAATCATCTAATAATAAAATAGACTGTTTGCATGTATTTTCGAGACCTTTTATGTTATCGTTTAAGTGTTTAACATTATTATCCCAAATGTTCCTACTACTATGATATGTAGATGGGATCTCCATGTCAAGTAATGGTGTGTGATGCCTATTAACTATTGTTGTAAGCACAATAGCGCAGAATCCAAGTTTATGGCTTTTCCTAAAGATGGTGTTCTGTCTTTCAGAAAATAAGAGTTGGTTTATTAGCATATGTCCATAAGCACTGTGCCAAGAATCTACAAAACCATCAATGCCTTTCAGATAATTCCCGAGACGTTTGGTTTGATATTGTTTATTCACTTTTCCTATATCATGCAAGTAAATAATAGTTGCAAGAAGTTTTTTCATAATTGAGTTAAAATCTTCTTCTGTTATTTCATCTTCAATAGATTCGAATTCTTTGTATAAATTATGGTTTAATTTAGTCAAAATAGATCCGAGTTGAAGTTTAGATATTATTTCATTTGCTTTTGCAAGAGTTCTGATACTATGTTCTTCCAGAGTTTCATATTTGTCAGGCTGGTCTTTATCTTTGCGAGCGTATATCTTTTCAAGAAATTCTTTAGCGAATATTTCATCGTATGCAATCAAAGTTTCTAATGTCATAATTGGCACTCCTTAGAATCAAATGAAAAAAAGAATCTGATCTTCAATTTTACATATTTCGAAGCCATCTTTCTCAATTTTTTCATAGTTGATGATTTGTACACCATCACAATATATGACAAACTTTTTTTGATAAAAGTAATTTGTGTCAAATGAGACAGGATAATCTTCAACAATAACAAATCGTGGTCTGTTTCTTTCTCCAAATCCTGAAAGTAAAATTTTTCCATAGTCTTTTAGGAAAATACTTGAAATTTTTTCAGTCCCTCCAGTTACTTTAGTTGCTTCTTTTTCTCCTTCATATTGAACCACAGCAAAAAACTCATTTTTTCCTAAGTAAGGTGTATAGAAATACTCCTGTGATTCAAGCTTCTTTTTCAATTCATCGTAATATTTTCCCTTTCCTACAATAAATATTCTGTATCTCGGTCCAATCAATACTTGCTCCCTTATCTGCAATATACCACCCTCTTCCATACTACCATAACCATGATAATTGTTATACGTTATGACTGTCTTTTTTGGTGGCTCTATAACAGGCTGATTATTTTCATCTAACGGTACTATGGCTACTTTAAAGTTTTTGAGTTTTTCATAAAAATCGACTTTCTTTTCATTTTTAGAGTACCCGGAAAGACCAATAATCGCTCCTAATAATCCGAGAATCTGGGGTTTTGGAGGGAAATTATATGTAAGAGCAAACTCATTGCTATCATTCTTTTTGAAGAGTGCAAAATCAGAACTGATTAAAATCTGCAGTGTTCTATTCATTCGATCACACCATTTATTTGGCTAACAAATCTACTTCTTCAAGTTTGTTCCATTTTTCTTTATTTACAAGATTTGTTTTCTCTTTTTCGTAGAAAATTTGTGTTTTTACTATGTCGCTGTCGAATTTCTTTAAGTATTTTATCATATTAGTTATATCGATACTGAGGTTTCCATCTTCGTTTTTTGATATCTCAATAAGCTTTTTTAGATTTTGCAGCATTTTTGGCTTGCTTAATTCTACATAAGCTACTAGCAATGTTTCCGAGCCGATTTTTGTTGTTGTATTGACACTATTTACTCCATTGCACAAAGCTTCTTTGAATATTTCAACGTCGTCCTCAGCCAGTCTCTGGGCATTCTCTGGACCAATGTTATTTGGGTTTATATTGTAGTCATAAACATAACAGACGTCAAGAGCCTTTGATTCATCGCCCATACTTGTTTGAGTTGTATCATCTTTCTTCAAGTTTTGGAAAGGACTTAATATTTGATTTGAGTAAACCTGATTTTCTTGAATGCCATTTATCCCATATGAAATTTGCGTAGTTCCGTGTATTGAAATATTATTGTTTTTTCCAGCATATGTACATCCAAAAAGTCTGACATCCACACAACTAAGCAGATTTTTAAGTATTTCTTCTCTTTCAATTTCCGTAGGATTTTTTTCAAACAATATTTTAAAATTTTGATCTATGTTTAATGGTTTTATTTTTTCGTTTTGTCTTCTCCACATAAAAATCTTTTCTTTCTTGACATTCACTAAATAGCTTCTAATGCAATATTTGAGTGCCTTGTCAGTCGCATATATCGTTCCCAATTTGTCTGGAAGTGTTCTTGGCATCTTTGATATGTCTGCATTGAAATTTCCGTTTATAGAACGTACAACAGATATGCCTACTGCCCAATTTTCGAATTTTCTTTTATTCATACATTTCACCCCTTTTGATTATTGGAAAAAAAACCGGCATAAAGCCATAGTTTGAAATCTTTAATGGATTCTTCTCCGTTTTGTTCTGCAAGAAACGGCAGAACCTTATTCATAAGTTCCGCTGTTTCTTCGTCTTTTTCTTCTATTTTATATGCGTATTTTTCCACAAACTTTGTGACAACAACCCTATTAAGTCCTATAAAAGTGTGAGTATTTATTACTGGTTGTAAAAGCCTTGATTTTTCATTAGACGTTTCGGATTTCTCGCATAGTTTTTTGAGCAGCATTCCCAATAGATAGAATCCAGATTCTTTATCAGTCGGTTTAAACTCCTTATTTATTACCTGCTTCTCAATTTTTTCTGCTTTTGTTATTAAATTGTCCATACTCATATTCTCACCCCCAAGTATAAATAAATAAGAGTTTGCAAAAAAGTTTAAGCAATCATTGGAGATATCACATATTTTACTGCGATCTTCGTTAATTATATTGTCTTCAATTAACACGAGACACAGATTCTTTATTTCCGTTTCTGTCAATACTGTTTTTCCAAGATACATTGTTTCGAACATTTTTTCCCGCAGATGAATATATGCCGACTTCTTTGAAGTATTCATGTTTTTTGGAGGATCGACCCACGGAAGGCATAGAATGTTGTTCTTTTGACCCAATATCTTAGAAAAAATTTCATTAAGATCCTTTCTATTAAATTCAAACGGTGTTTGTTTTTTGACTCTACCCAAAGGAAAAACATCGTGAAAAAGATCGTGAAAAAAATAGTGGTAATTGGAAACATAATCAAAAAATTGAATTTTTTCGTTTCTTATGTCTACAAAATAAAAATCAAATTTCCCTTCTTTATATTCTCCAAATAAATTTTCTACGGTTTTGAAGAAATTTTTTTCGTTAAACGCTATGTTTTCAGCCATTTTATTCTGAAGTTTTTCATCCAAAGGCAGAATGAAAAGCGGTCCGGTATCAGGAAGTATTTTAGTCATAAATTCATGTAATCTTTTTTGTTCGTCTTCTGATATCAACAAGTTTTGTTTATTGGGGCGGGTTCTAGAGTATATTACAAATGGTTTTTTTTCTACTTTTTGGACGTTGAAATATTTTGGCATTTCAAATGATTCTTCGTCTTCATTTTTTTGGGTTTTTCCTTCTTGTTTTATTCCCAATATCTTGTCATCGAAAATTACGACTTCATGTTTGAATATTTGTTCTAATGACTCTTCGGGCATTTCTTTTATTAATTCATTGAAAAAATCTTCGTACAATTTGCGTAGTGCCTCCCTGTCTATATTTTTTTCTTTCACTATTTGATCATTTATATTTGTGACATGTTTACTAATGCGTCTGTTGAAAACTTCGAAAATTTTATTTTTTTGGCGTTTCCTATCTTTCAGCCTGAAAATAGGTTTTATCTTTGAATACTCCTCTGAATACTCCTCTAGTTGAAAGTGTGAAAGGCAGACAGTTCCAAGTCCATATACACCTCCTATACAAGAATTGTGGCTTCCTGTGGGTTTCCTATACATCGAGAACTCTGTATACTTAATAAATCTTTTATTCTCTTTCATCCATTTTTCCAAATTGACAAATTTTTTTGACATATTCTTTTCTTCCGGAAATGGATTTTCTATGCCGACAACACTAGATTCTTTGTATTTTAAGTTACTTGCATAAACCGCGAAGAAGAAATTTCTTTTCTTCATTTTAAGATGATTTTCAAGTCTTGTTTCATTCCATACTCTTTCGGGGTATTTCTGTGCAAACTCAATCATCTGTTTTAGCATTTTCCAACTCCTCCCATTTCCCTTCTCACAACTTCAACATCGTCCTTCGTTCCGTGCTTCTCCGTCCAGCGTAGTTGCTCGTTCCAGTCGCCTTTGAACATGAACTTATTCATTATCACTGTCATTCCTTCGTTTGTATCAGGATTTTCTTTCATGTCCCTTTGATTTGTTATTATCCTGCGGTGTTTCTTGGATTTCTTTTGGCAGATTGTGTTTATCTACAATAAATGGTATTCATTTCGTATCGCTCCTCTTGTGTTCAAATTCCTTAAAAAGTTTTAATACAAATGGCTTTACTGGAGGTAGCTCTTCCTTTATAACCTTCCAGATTATTTCAATATCAACTCCGTGATATTAGTGTATAAGCTTATCTCTAATTCCAGCCATCTCTTTCCAAGGGATCTGAAAATGTTTCTTACGGATATCATCAGGAATCTTCTTTGCAGCTTCGCCCATTATTTCAAGGCTTCGTATAACAGCATTCACAGTTTTTTTATCTTTCTTGAAATCGTCAAATGACAATTTTCCTATAAATTCCTCAGTTTCTTTTATTGAATCGATTATGTCCTGAATATAATCTCCATATTCCCGTTTCATACCGCAACCACTTCCTTAAGGATGTACTGTCCTATTCTTGGCTTCAAAGCGTTTCTAGTGACTAAATCTACCTTAATTCCAAGGAGCTTGCCAATATTTTCTTCCAATTCAAGAAACTTGAAAAATCCAATAGGCTTTTCAAATTCCACTAAAATATTAATATCGCTTGATTTCTTTTGCTCTCCTCTAACATAAGAACCGAATATTCCAATATGTTTAACATCATATTCTCTTCTTAATTCTTCTTTATGTTTTGACAATATTGACTGAATTTGTTTTAAATCTTTCATTTTTACCGCTTATACTTTTTTATTATATTCAAAATACATGAGGTATTTGATTGCAATGTTTTTATTTAATAACATTCACAAATCCAAATCCCAAACTGTTCAGCTCACCAAAGCCGCAGTCTAATGCAAACTGCAAAAGCTCTTGTTGTTCCTTGGTCATACCTTCAAATATGAACTTCCAGTAGCTACCTATCATTATCTGCTCTCTTTGGTCTATTATGGTATGGATGGGATATGAACCGTCAAACGCGAACTGCTGGAAAACAGGATGCTCTTTTATCTCTGTTTTATTGTACTCGTTATATTTTTTGATGACATTCTCCGAAAGCTGCTTCAGGAATGCGTTGAAATCGTGCTCAGGCTTCCAGAAGACACAGCTATACTGGGAATTTATTCCATACTCAGTATAACGATACTGTGGTATCCTTATTATTATTGGCGTTGAAGTTTTTATAACACAATTTTCACTTATTCTGGGACTTATTTCTTTTACAGCTTCCAGAGAAAACTGCATTTCACCTATGTTTATCTCTTTCATTTTTTCTATACCCTGCTTTATAACATGAATCATGAGTTTATCCGGGGACGATATCATAAAATGCTTTACATCACCTTCGTTCATTTCCTTCCCGGGAAAAATATTGGAAAAGCAGAAATATTTGCAGCCTTTCTTGTCATGGAGAGGCTTGTATTCGGATTTCTTAAGAATTTTGTAAATGAAACCCTGCAATTTATTATGATATTTGGGATCATTTGCATAATTTTTAGACGGATTCAGATCAATCAAAAGCCTCATAATTTCACTTAAAGTGAAAATATAAAAGGCTTTCTGACTTATTCCGGTTTATGTAGAATCATGAAAAACCGGTTTCAGTGTAACGCATGCTAAAAAAGCAGAACAACGAATATTTTATGCTTAATGATTTAGGCGAATATTTTCAGTTAAGTTTTTTCATTTCAGGCAGCTTATTGTGAAGTGTCAAACCTGATTTCAAAAATATTATATTCAATAACAGTTATACAAACTTGGCATGCCTTGTCAAAATCTTTATAATTTCCGGGATTTCCTTTAGAGCTTTTTTAACTGTTTCTGGAGCAACATCATCGCCATAATAATTTATGCTATTTCTTATTTTTCTATATTTATCAAACTTTAAGGACGCTGTTCTCTCTTCCAGGACTTTACTATTTTGAAAATTCATAATATCTCCAGCTGGCCGGACAGTGTTATTCCATTTGCAATGTTGTTGACAAGCTCAGGGTTCTTTTTTTTGGCCTCTTTCCATGCTTTATCTGTAAACTGACGTATGCTTGCCTTTTTAGACATTTTTTTTTCAATTTCGCTTAAATCCATGCCCTTTTTGATGTCAGACACTATGCAGATATCAATATCACTGTTTTCATTATTTTCAGCTTTTGAAAAACTGCCAAACAACACAATTGGCGGATAATTATAAGCTTTCTCAATTTTTTCAACTAATCCTGATTCTCTTATCAGTTCCAGATTGTAATACAATTTTAAGTTAATATATTTTTTGGAATTTGTATTTGCCGTAAATGTAATGTATGGAACTGCCTGTTTCTTTGCAATCAACCCGGACTTCGCATAGTAAACCAGGTATTTACGGACAGTTGTGTGATTTATCTTTGTAATTTTTGCTATGCCACGAATTGTATATCCCCTGTTTGGGCATTCGAAAAAAGGCTTTAATATGTCAAATTTTATTTCCATATGGAAGTATTTGTTTACATATGTTTATAAATCTTTCCAGTAAGCTGTAGAAGAATTGATTTCATTTTTGGAAATTCTGATCAATTTCCAATTTCCGAAATTCCGTGAGGGATTTCGTAAATTGTAGTATAATAATTTCGTTCCCAATTCAGGTGATTCTACAGCTGTCAGACATGAGATCAATATTTCAATTACAGCAATATTTTATGCCTAATGCATAAAAGTATAAATATGCATAATGTACTATGCATAAAGAGTGTTGCCAAAAAACTCAGGCTAAGCAAAAAAGGTTATGTTTTGATATTATGAGTATAGATATTTTTGAATGTAAAATAAAACAAAATATGCCCCCACTGGGATGTTCGTAGCTTTTATCATGAAATAATATGCTGAAAGCCTTTGGTTTTCTTTTGGCAATCTTAGGCTTTTCTTTTGAGAAAAGAAAAGGCTAGTTCGAACCCAGGTCTCAAGCTCCGCAAGCTCGCATTCTATCCAAGCTATACTATGAGGGCATTGATAATAATAATGAAATATAATTATATAAAAACAGTCTTATTAAGAATTCAGAAAAAAAATCAAATGCCCTGCGATAAAGCGCAGGGAATGTATCTTACATCAGCTTTCAGGAATCATATAATATCTCCTATTTCTATGGTTTCGTTCTCATCCACGAATTCATTGCCAACGTCATCTATAACATTTTCTGAATATGCCTGTTGACTGGTAGATGTCTGCTGATCTGCAGGTACTTCAGATACGCACCCGCTTATAAGCAGAACACCAGCCAGAACAACAACTATCAGAAGTTTTTTACTCATATTTCAGCCCCCTAAACAGTTGATTGAGTTTCGTTTTATACAAATTTTGAACTCAACCTCTCATTGAATGTCTCTGTTTTATTATTTGCCTTTTGAATAATCAATAGAGATATTCGAATGCCCCTCTTATTTTACTGGCAAATGTTCTAAAATCTTTTTCTAAGTTTTCTACAGCTTTTATCAGATCCGGTAGATTTTGTGCTGATTCAACTGCCGGTATATCAACTGTTTCTATTTTGATTAATGAAGCGTCTGCTTCATTTACGATTTTTGCATAGACAGGATCATTTCTATATTCCGGCCTTTCCTTAAGATACTGCAAAGCTGGTTTTAATTTATCAGTTATTCTGGATTTAACAATTACCATCTTTTCATTCCATATTGATTTATATGCATCTACAATGATGGTTTTCATTAATCCCATCTGGGATGTTGCCAGATTCACTGCTATTGAAAATTCCTGTATATTAGTGGATGCTGTAATTCGTTCTTTTATCGGAGAAAACCCGTCAATTATTTGCTGTGTTATATTGATAACTGACTGATTTATCTTACCCTCTCTGACCATTTTAGCAAGATCTCCTTCTGTTATTCTATAGGTCATTCTCGCTACTTGCATATCAATTGATTCATTAACCTGCTGTTTTCCTTTTTCGAGGCTTGTTGCTCCTGATTCAACTCTGCTTTTTACAGCTTCAATCTGCCCTATTGTCGCACTTATTCCGCCGCAGAAAGGATATTCTCCTCCGTGTATTTTACAGAATCCGATTATTGAGTTTACCTGGTAAGCATCGTCTTCCATTTCTATATTTTCATCAAGAATGTTTTGTATTTCTTTTAGTTCATGATTGATTTTTCCTTTTGTCATTGGAATGCTTTTTGTTGATGATTCTTTATGCTGTTTGAAAATTTTTCTTTCTGAATTAATCTCAGCTATTTTTTGTGCTGCTGATACTTTTTGCTGCATGTCCATTTTATCCAGCTCGCTCATTATCTTTTGTTTCATATACATTACTGAACCTGTTCCCTCAATTGATCCGGGATTTCTGTTGATTTTTTGCATAATATCTTTGTATCTTTCAGCATTGTATTCCTTTATCGCAGATTTTATATTATCCTGGATTTCTCTCATCTTATCAGGCATGACTTCTTCCATTTGAATCCTTAATTTTGCAATCTCCTCTACTGTAAGTATCTCAAGTACCTTCGTCCTGAACTGGCTTGAGAGATCAACTGCTTCTTCTTTCAGGTTTATGAATTCCTGAACTGAATCATCTCCTATGTTGTTTGAGGCATCTTCAATTTGCTGTTCAAGTGACTTGAAGTCATTTAATATAGATTCCAGTTCTGCAGTTTCATGATTGTTTTTTATTGCATTTATAATGAACTCTGCTTTTGCACTGTTTTTCATCACTGTTTTTTCCAGCTGAAGAAGCCTTATCTTAGCACCGTGATTATATTTCATCACTTCAATTTCGCTGCCAGATGCTGTTTCATCCGCAAACGAAATTACCGGAAGCAACAAAATAATCACTGACATAAATAATACTGCTTTTTTCATATGACATACCTCCTGTTTAAATTTATAAATTTAAATTGGCTGGAACAAGATATATAAATAAGCCGGAAAAGGGCGGAACAATGCGGAACTACTACCGAGATAAATTAATTATAAGACATAACTATAACTTACCAACTTGGCATTGCGAAGCAATGCCTTTCGTTACGGAATAGGCTACGCTGATAATGTGTAACTAAATTAATTTGTCAGATCACTACTCCTCCTTTTTAAGCTCTATTACGTTGCTCATGCCTTTTTTGTACTTTTTTATTATTCCTTTTCTTTCCAGTGACCTTATATTTCTGGATAAAGATGATTTTGGAATAGAAAGATTTTTTTCCAGATAACTCTGTGTAACATGCCCTTTTTCAAGCATGTTAACTATCATTTTCTGCCTTTCTGTCAGAATAGTTTCATTATATTTTACATTGATGGCTTTTTTCTTTTTTCTGATTAGCAAAACAGCAGTTATAATAATTAAGACTGATGTGATTGCTATAGCAGTAGGAAAATAATCAATATTTTGGTTTTTTATCGTATATTGAATTATGATTGAAAGTTCGGTTTTCCCTGTGCCTATAATTGTTAGCCTGCCGTCAGTTTCTATTCTAAAACGGCTGTTTGATCTGATATAATTAACAGAGGCCTTTTCAGGAAGGGTTATTCTGTATACATAATCAGAAAAATTTCCAAGCGTTATATTGATAAGCCAGACCTCGCCTTTCTTTGATGTATAATTTCCACTTTCACCCTTAAGCATAGGATGATTTGTAATGCCGCTGAATTTTAAAATCCCCGTGTCTTTCACATCAATATTAATATCAGCATAATATTTCTCAGCATGAGTAATAAAGACAGGTACTGTTATTAAAATAAGAAAAACCAAAAGTATTGCTTTCATAGTTCATAATTTATATTCAGAGACATTAATATTTGAACACAATAATGTCTCTGTCATAATTGCCTTTAAATATTTTCAGCAGAACTATCTTAATTATGAAATGTTTATCATGCAACAAAAATTTAAAGTCTGAACCAAATTTCAGCAAGTTCAAATGCCCGTCATGCATAGAAAACATTATTTTGCGATGCAAAGAATGCCGCCAGAAGAGTAATGAATACAAATGTAGTTGTGGATTTGTCGGGCCGTGAGAAATGGCCAGACCAATATAAAGGCGTGATTTTATACTTCATTTACAGTGAATTGGGAAATGATTTTGACTAATTACAAACTCTCTATTTCTCACAATTTTTTTAATCCACACAAGTCTGCCCGAAATTCATGCCTCAACATAAGGCCTTAATAATTCCCTGAGATCTTCCCGTGCTCTATGCAGCCGTGATTTTAGGGATTGTATAGTTATGCCAGCTGCAGCAGCTGCCTCTATATAAGAAAGTTGCTGTAAATCCACGAGAACAATTGCTTCTCTATATTCAGGATGTAAATGAGATAGTGCTCCATGAACAACATTTCCAAGTTCAGATTGAACCGCAGATAATTCCGGTGTAAGGCTGGTTTCATCAGGGAAATCTATTTCTCCATCGTAATCAAAACCAGACACAGGAAAACTAGCTAAATCAGTAAATGAATAGATTCTAATTTTTCTAAGCCTTTTGACATGATTTCTCACCCTGTTGAGAGCCATCGTATAAAGATATGTGCCAGGATCAGCTTCATCCCGGAAATTGTGAAGTCCTTTTTTATAAAAAGCCACAAAAACATCCTGCATAATATCCTGTGCTTCTGTATAAGGATCATCTACATTTCCAGATAATAAGCGATATATGACATTGAATATCTTGCCTTCATATCTTGTATAGATTCCCTCAAAGAGTATGTCATAATCCTTTTTATCCAAATCTTCGTATGGTTGCGCAACTGAAATAACCATAATTAGAATTGAATAAAAAATTATTTAACACACAGAATCGGGTTTTCTGCCTCTGAAATACTTTGAATTTCTGTTGCCTGCTAACGCTTGCTGATTGGTCCGTGAAATTCTTCTTTAATTTCATACATAAATTTTTTACTGCACTTCGCACCCGCCTGATGGTGCTGCTGTGGAAGGATCAGATTCCTGAATTTGTTGGCTGCATTCTTCAGGCATTGTTACAAAACCTGAACAGATTGCCTGCTGAAATGCATCTGCGCTGCGGCTGCCTTCATATGGCTCTTCATTGATGAATATTGTAGGTGAGCCTGAAACAACATATTTTTCATTGAGTTTTGCTTCAGATTCAATCAGCATCTTTGCTTCTGTATTGAAACATTGTTCAATCTTATCTGTATCTATGCCAACACTTTCTGCAACAGGCTTCCAACATGTATCTACATTGACTGAAGAACACCTGTCTGCAATCTGAAGAACATATGACCACAGTGTATCTGAACTGTAAATTTTTGTTATACATAACTGGCGCACATCTTCGTTTAATTCAGATATTCCATGCATTGAACAATATGATGTGCCATTCATGCAGTTTTTTGCCTGGCATGTTTCGATATCTGAATAGTATCCAGCTGAAACCAGATTATTGCAATATTCTTTTCCATAAATCACATAATGCAGTTCAGGATTAATTTTATTTTTAAGAAAAGATATTACAGGGACAATTCCTTTTTCAGCCTGATGCCCATATGGGCAGAAGGACATTACAAATAATTTTACATTCGGCTTTTCAACATCAGGCGCATCAAAATTCTTCTGCGTCTCACTCTGTCCGCGATCTATTGGCGTACTCGTATTCAAAGGTTGGCTCAAGAATATGTATTGCCCGTCAGTTGTAGTGTAAACTGGTATGTCCTGTGCTTGATATGTTAAAACAATTTTGTAAATACCATTCATCTGTTCCACTGACTTCACAGTCGCTTTAGTGCCTTGTTCAACCAGATTATTGTTTACATAATCAATAACTTTTTCAGAAATAACATCCAATGCAGAATCAGATTCAACTGGCTTTGAGAGAAGAACACCCATAGCCCCTATAAAAAGCAAGGCAAAAATTATTGCTAATGGCATCCATAAGTTAAAATCTCTTTTTCCTGATGTATCAGGTTTATGTTCGTAATCTGAACTCTGCGTAACAGCATGATCTTTGTGTTCATCTGATTTAACAGAGTCTGTATGATGCTTATGTTTATCTTTTCTTACCATAGACAAGATACCTTTCTAACCTTTCTTTTTATTTGTCAAATTTTCCAAAAATCTGACGACAGCCGAAGGCTGTCTTGGAGTTTCAGGAACTTTGTTCCTGAAACCGAGAGTATTTGTGAAAAGAAAAAACTAACGCTTTCTCGTTTACACACAATCATTGTTTTTCTATTATCTTCCATTTCTTGGCTTCTCCATCTATTATCTTCCATTTCTTGGCTTCTCCATCTATTATCTTCCAGATATTCTTAATTGTTTATCTCTCCAGTAGCGTCTCTAATTCCATAATATGTTCCTGCTCATCCATAATTATGTGCCTTATTGCATGCTCCAGCCTCCAGAACACATATGGCATATTCTTTTTTTCATCATTCACTTTCTGTAGAATTTTTGTATACAATGCAACAGCATCTTTCTCATCTAACAGGTTTACTTCAAGTATTTCTTTAATTGTTTTTGCTGATTTTGCCTGGGCTATTTTCATAGAAGGAATCCCCCTAAGATATGAACCCACCAGTTCTCTTAACAGTGCCTGATGTTTTGCCTCATCAGATGCTATTTCTTTTAATCTTGCCATTATAGGCTCTGCATTCAGTCCTTCAACAAGCTCTGCATGGCTTAAATACTGGACCATTGCCTGATGCTCTGCTTCCAAAGCTTCGTTAAGCATTTTTATAATATCTTCATTTGCCATAATCACACCTCCATTACCGATTCTATATTGATTCTATATTGATTCTATATTGAATGAGAAAATATTTGCATGGAATTATATGTTTTTACTGTATTTAATTATTTAGTGAGTATATTTAAATATGATTGACTTTGATGCAATGGTTGATAATTTTCTGGAAAGAGAGCAATGGCAGAAAAAAGCAGGCAGATACTATCCATCAGAAATAGGAACCTGTATAAGAAAACTGTGGTATTCATATAAACATCCCGTGACTATATCAGGGGAAGCACGAAAGATTTTTCATATGGGCGATATGATTCACAGGTTTGCAGCAGATGTCATGAGAAGTGATAAAAATCCTGATATAGAACTGCTGGAAGAGGAATTAAGCATAAAACTGAATATGGAAAATTTTATAATTTCCGGCCGCATTGATGACATTTTATTGGTAAAGCAGAAAAACGAAAAGGTTCTGGTAGAAGTAAAATCATGCAAAAGTGTTGACGCTCTGAAAAAACCGGGTGACCAGCACGTGATTCAGCTTCAGTTTTATATGCATGTTTCAAAAATTAACAAAGGCATTGTACTTTATCTGGAAAAAAACACCCTGAAAAGCCGGGTATTTGAAGTTGAATACAGTGAGCAAATAGCTGAAGACCTGATAAAAAGATTTTCAATATTCCACAAATTATTAATCAGCAACACGCTTCCAAAGCCAGAAGCCCGTGGAACATGGATCTGTGATTACTGCGACTACAAAAATAAATGCGACAATGATGAGGACTGATATATATGATAAGAGGAAGACTGAGCATCCACCCTGTAATTGACGAGTTATTAAATGGCGGGGCTGAAAATGGCGCGATTACAAATATTTACGGAGACGCAGGCTCTGGAAAAACAAACATTGCCCTGCTTTCTGCCCTAAAATGCCTCAGGCTTGGGAAAAAAATAATTTACATGGACACTGAAAGCTCTTTTTCATTTGAAAGGTTTTGTCAGGTTGGCGGAAATCATGACGACTTAAAAAATATTTTATTTATTGAACCGGAATCATGGAACGAGCAATGCAGATATCTGGAAGATATAAGCAAAAAAGAAATGTCCGGCATAGGCCTGATTATAATTGATTCAATTGCAGCTCTTTACCGCCTTGAAATCACGCAGGAAAATTATACAAAAATAAACAGGCAACTCGCAACACAGTATTCAATACTTTCAAACATAGCCAGAAAACACAATATTCCAGTTATTGTGACTAGCCAGGTTTACACAAACATTGAAGACGGCAATACTGAAATCACATCCAAAAACATAGCCCGCTTCTGGTCACGGACTCTGGTTGAAATTATACATATAAATAATGAAAACAGGCGCGCAGCAATTGTAAGAAAGCATCGTTCAATCCCGGAGAACAGGCGCGTGGAATTCTTAATAACGCAGGACGGACTGGGAGAATAGAAGTTTTCAAGCCTTAAAATAACTGGTTGACAATATGTAACTAATTTCAAAATCATCATCTTCGTCTAATTTTTATAATCTATAACAATGACCTTATTATAACCACTTCTTCTGATACAGATAATAATCCTGAGTTAAGGACTATATGATAATATTTAGGATCTCTATAATCAGCATTGTACATTTCTTGACTCACTCTTAATTCATCCTGCTCACGTTGGATGAGAATTTGCTTGATTTGCTCAACTGTTCTTCCACAATATTTTTCTGTAAATAAAGATCTTTCTGCCCGTACATCCAATTCAGCCGTAATAAAAACTAACAAGACAGGCAAATGCTGAGAATCGAAAATATAACGCCTGTCTATTATGACATTACCTCTCTCAGTAATATCCCTGATTTCATGATCTATTATTAGACTATCACCGAATGTCAGACTTCTGAAGTATTCTTCGAATGAAATATTTTCGTCAGGAAAACGAACTTCCCATTCATTTCTTATTTTCTGACCGACAGAAAAAACAGGCCAATCATAGATAGGAGTCAAACTTTCAGCTAATGTTGTTTTGCCAGAACCGGGCAAACCTGACAAAATTATTGAATTATAATCCATAAGACATTTCCTGATTTTTAAACCATTTTATTATATCCTTCAGGAATTTTTCACTGCCTTCTATTATATCATACTCCTGAATTTTATCTATATCAACCCATTTTATGCTATCTATATGATTTTTATTAGCAGAGGGTTTCTCTCTCAATTTACAGATATATACCAGAAGAACAACGTGTTTTTGTTCACTTGAAATGTTAAAGCATTTACTATAAGCCCCTGTTAATTTATTAATATCGACTTTTTCTACATTTATTTCTTCCTGCAATTCTCTCATCAGTGTTTGTTCCGGTGATTCTCCGTATTCCATTGTTCCACCGGGCAACCCCCATTTTCCAGCCTCATATTTTGAGCTTTCTTTGCGTTTGATAAGAAGAATTTTTCCATTTTCAATTATTCCGGCAACAACACTGACCTCTTGCTTTTTATTTTGAAAAATAACCATATTAACTTTTATATTTTATTCAATAAATAGATTTAGTGAACAATATGGAATATTTTAATGCTTTAATAATACTCGGTAGGACGGGTTCGGGGAAAAGTGATATAGTTCAAGAACTTTCAAAATATTTTCCAATAGAAATTATTACTGCGGATAAATTCTATATTTATAAGTTTTTTGAGAGTGCTATTTGTAAACCAAAAGGTGAATACAGTAATGTGCGAACACATCTTTTTTCTAGTCGCGATATCATGGAAGACAGATTAGAAAGAGCATACTATGCTGATATCATTGAAAAGCTATCAGCAGATATTTTGGAAAGAAATCATTTACCGGTCATCGAAGGATGTTCGGTAGGATATATTACAGCTGTATTAGAAAGAAACCATGAAATTCAAAGAACATTTTATTATAAACCGGCTGTTGGATTATATTTACCTAAAGCCATAACGTTCAGAAGTTTATATATAGCAAAAACAGAACAATTGCTGATGGAAGGTGCTTTAGAAGAAGTTAGAGAAGGATTACAAAAAGGGTGGAGAAATTCTTACGTTATGAAAAAGAGCATGCTTTGTGTTCCATTAATAAAATATATTGATGGATATCTGACATTAGATGAAGCTAAAGAACTTATTATTAAAAATTTTATGAGAATAGGTGACGAAGAAGAGGAAAAATTTCGAACTATAGACGGAGTGGATTGGATAGAATACGACAAAAAAAATGCAAAGGATGTTGTAGAGAAAATAACGAGATTGATATCTGAAAAGTGTTAAAATATAGATTCTCTCTTATAAATTTCCGATCTTAAAAGTGTTATTGCGGTATTACCCTCACTACTTGGAAATTTTGTTATATCGATAAATCTTGTAAGTCTCACCATCCAATTGTCTTTTAGATCACTTAACGGATCAGTTAAATCATCATCATAAAATAAAGCTATAACAGGTTTATCTATAGCATGTATGAAACCGGCTTCCCAGCTACTATCCTGTTGCATTCTGTTTAAAATAACGATACACCCGTCGGATATTCTCATCATCTCTTCACACCACCTACCCCCTCTTACAGCCAATTCTCCACGCCTCATTTGTAGATTTGTGGCTAACATACCGCCATCCATATTTCTTTGCGGGTTTCCGGGCGATAAATGCTGTGGTAGTATTGGAAACATTCCATATTCCTGAAGTGTTTGTCTCAAATTAATATTCATACTACGAACATAGGAATCAAATGTAGAAGCTAAATAAATTTTCGGCATATACTCAAACATGTCAGGACCAATGCAAATATCAGAAAAATAACACCGTTTACATTCAGAGTTATTTCTAACTGTTTCATCGAAACAGTTATTGTTATGACCGCAGTTTATTAACATTGAAGTTCTATCCGCAAAATATAATCCTTCTTTTGTTTTTCTGAAACGGAATTGAATAGTTTCATCAACACTAGCTATGCCATCGAAGGAGTTGAACTCTGATATTGGTTACAAAATTTTCATTCCCCTCACTTGATAGGGGGAATGAAAAAACTCAACCCACGACAGGAACAAAAAGATTTTCTGAAAATCATCCAACCAGCAGCATAACGTAAATCATAGCATAGAGCACTATCAAAAATATGCCATGGATTCTTCTGATTCTGCCGCGCCATGCAAACAAAAGAAGTATTGAATTAAATATCAGCAAAAATATAATCAGGTTTTTTAGCGTGCTGTCTATGATGATTTTGTTGGCAGCAACTGCTATGCCTAAAGTCAGGGTCAAGTTCACAACCAGAGAACCTATTACATTTCCTATTGCAAGTGAAAAATTATTCCGCTTTACTGCACTTATGTTCACAAATAATTCAGGTAGTGTTGTTCCTAATGCAACAATTGTAGCGCCTATTAATGTCTTGCCCATGCCAAATGTTTCAGCTAATTTTATTGCAGAATCAGATACAAATTTGGCACTGACTATAATAATTCCTATCATCAGCAGAATTAATAAAACAATTTTTATGGACTCCACACTCACTAAAACATTTTTTTCTTCCTTCTCTTCAAATTCTCTACCACCTTCAAGAACTGCTTTTATTGAAACTACAAACATAATAATGCAGAATATTCCAAAGACAATATTCATTGTACCGAGAACAAGAGCGAAAACAGCAATAATAGACGTTATAATTATCGCATGGGATATCTGGTCAAAATCTTTTTTGATTATTTTAAACCCTGAAATAAGTGCAGTTATGCCGAATACAACGCCTATATCAATTATATTGGCGCCAAACAAAGTACCTGCTGCAATCCGCGATGAATCGTTGAATATAGAAATAATGCTTATTGATAATTCGGGCAGTGAAGTAGCTACTGCAAGCAACAAAAATCCCGTTGTCCCGTGGCTTAAGCCTGTTATATCTGAAAATCTGACAGCATATTCGATAACCCATTTGCTAGTTTTGATTAAAATAAACAGTCCGATGATTAATATCAGGATTTCTGGTATCATATATATAATTGCATGGCTTGTGATTTATAAAGGTGCAAGATAGGTGGGGATTCTTTTCGTTTTGTAATTGGGCATCATTCAGATTTTGAAGACAAACGGAGTTAATCAAAGTTCTCAATGATATATACCCAATAACACCCTAAAATTGGAATATCTTTCCCTCACTCTTTTCCCAATTTCAATTAATAAATGTGGGTATAGAAATTTAAAAGACTTTTTGGTTTTAAATCTCTTTCTCCGAATTTTTATTCATGGCAAAAGGACCAGCATATCACAGGTTTGCAACGCTTGACCGACCAAGACCGTCAGAATATATAAAACGTGTCGTAGATAACTCAACTAAAGAAATCAAGACAGACAAATTCATCTGTTCAAAATGCAACCACATCTTATTCTACCAGCCAAAAGAATGTACAAACTGTTTTGAAAAAGATTGTATAATTTTATATAACGAGAATAAGGGAAAAGAGAAGAGTAAATAGAAACTCCGTTCTTTTCCGATTACTTCATCATAAATTTCAAAGAAAGCAGATTCCGTGATAGATAAATTTTCTATGTTTCTTTATTTCATCGACTCGAATACAGCAGCTTATAAAGATGTTTTAATCAAATGTAATAATGGTAGAATTTATTGATATAGTAGATGAAAATAATAAATTTCTTGTTATGAAGAAAAAAAGGAATGATGTCCATAAGAATGGTGATTGGCATAGATCATCACATATTATTATAATTAATCATAAAAATGAAGTTCTCTGCAATAAAAGAAGCTCTAAAAAAAAATGGTTTCCATATCACTGGGATGTTATATTTGGAGGACATGTTAAATCAGGGGAAACCTTTGAGACAACCGCAATATCAGAACTAAAGGAAGAGCTATGTATAGACATTGAAATGGATGAATTGAAATTTATAGGAGACTTTACGTCAAACAGAGAAGATAAAGAGAAGAGTACTGTTAATAGAGAATTCATAAAAGTATATCTTTTACAGACAGACAAACCAGTAGATAGATTTGAAATTCAAGAAGAAGAAGTATCTGAAATTAAATATATTCCTATAAAAAAACTAATTGGTATTCTTAAACACGTTAATCCAAAAATGAAATTCATACCTGAGCAAGAATACTATCTCCTCATTTTAAGCAAGATAGAATCTATTGTCCGGTAATAATTTTTCTAACTTTAAGATATCGGTCTAGATCTCGTCCTAAAACATAATCTGCATAGTATATAATTTCGTCATCTGAAAAACCGCCTTCTGGTTCTTCTGGTAAAAAAATTCTAGAATGATTACCGATCAACTTTATATGTGCTTCTTCAAGATATATCCGTGCTTCTAAACTTCTTCCTATAGTTTTCTTCAATCTCTTAATTTCAGATTCATGTTTTATCATATCTTTATTCTGATATCTACGAACCGCGGACTTCATAAGATCGTAAGCAAGTCTTAACAAATTTTGTTTATTGTCAACTATTTCCATGTAATCACGACCAAAGATAGGTACATCACGATTCCATAATCCTGACGTAATAATGCCAACCACATTTTCATGTGCTGTCGCACCAGTAAATGAATCATCAGTCGGTATTTCGAGAACAGCATTCTGATCTCCAATTGTTACTATCTCCAAACTTGTTATTCTTCTGGATATTAGCTGTCTTAATTCTGGTGGTATATCTTCTATTGATATAACTCTATGTTGAAAACCGATACCTTCATAAAAAACATTTATGTCAATATCACTATTGTTTGTAGCAATCCGTGGATATACATAACTCCCCATTAAAGAAGCGGTTATAACTCTCATGCCTGGATAGAGATATTTAATCATATCTTGAGCACAATCCAAAGTTCCCAATCCTGTGTGTACAGAAACAATCGTCGTGGGATAAGCATGCCTCAAAAAAGAATTCCTTCTTCTAAAAGATTCCATATCTAAATCTTTTGCAGAATTCGGAACTTCGGAAAATAACGGTAATGGATATGTGAAAACGTAATCCGGTCTATATTCTTTGAATCTAGATATAAGCTCACTTAATTGTTCAGATAAAACTTCACGACATGCTAGATCATCTTCAATATAGTGCATCAGAGATTCAAAATTATCCGGAAGATCATCTAACGAATCGTTCACAAATAGATAATCTCAATTCTTTTCATCTGAATAGAATGACATATCTGCAAGGTTTTTGCCTAACCGGTGATTCATTTCATGAGCACCAATATTTATTTGTCTTCTACCGATTCTTTGACATAACTCATTCTCATATTGGACTGAAGTACCAAAAGGATGTACAGGAATTACAGATACAGTTCTAGCATATGGGATCGCTTCATATATCTGATTCAAAGCTTCAGGAGAACTTGTTTGTAATATAATAACTTTTCCCGTTCTTTTAGCACATTCTAATTCTCTTCTATCAGTTCCATAATAAAAACCGTAACGCGATCCTGAAAATAATAAATCCCCATTAGCTTTCATGTTTTCAAATTCAGTACAAGATATAAAATGATGATTTACACCATCAACTTCTCCTTCATATGCAGGTCTGGTAGTGACAGATGGTATCTCAATAAATCTGGCAGGATCTCTTGCATGAAGATTCCTTATTACACTATCCTTTCCTGCGCCACTCGGTCCGACAAATACATAAACAGGATGTAATTTTATATCCTCAACCAATTGACGTAAATTATAGTTCATAATGTCATCATCTCAACTCCCGCCCGCAAAGATGGAGAATTTACTAGTTCTGTATCATAAATATATTATTATAATGTATTATCTCATCGTTAGGAAAGAATTTGAAAACAAATTGTTGTTTTCATTAATGGGCAAAGAAAACTTTCATCACTTTGAATTGTACTGTGAGCAATTTTTTCTATACTCATATTTCAACAGTTTGGCTTCTTTCATTTTGTATATATCGTGAACTATTTGATATATATAGACAGATAAATAGACAATGAAGAAATCAATTAAATAGGAATTTTTTCATTGTTTCAAGTTATATTCTCCACCCTTATTTCAATAAAGTCAGCACCTGCATATAAAGTATAAAAAACATCATAGCTCAGGGTTGAGTTTATTTTTGCATGCAGCACACAAAGAGGCATATTGCTCCCTGACTCAAGAAGTTCTGTATACCCTGAGCCTGATACACTGGATTCATTACTATCTATAATTACAGAGCTATTGGTAAAACTTATAACATCACCGCTTCTCTTTTCAGTCATATTTATAATAATTTGAGAGGTATCAACAGAATTAACAGACTTTCTGAAAATTATTTTTACTGCACTGTTTTCCATTGTTATGTTTCCTGTATCATCGCAGAATACATCACTGCCATAGATATGCATTATTCCCTGCTTCACAAATCTTCCATAGTCAGTTGTAAAAATTTTAAGGTTTGCTTCAATACTATTTGTCTCGGAATTTATTCTTATATCACCCGCATCATTGACTGCATCCAGCTCTCTTATCGACCCAGATTCTTCATTCATAACTTCTTCCATATAATTATCCATAACATGCATCAATGCTGCACTTTTTTTTATGCTGTAATCATTCAATGCTGTATTAACAACAGGCAATCCTATATTGAGTACTATAGTTATGGCTACTATCGATGCTGCGATTACTATCGCTATTGATACCAATGGATGTATTTTACCACGTCCTGTTTACAAAAATTCTTTTTTTTGCAAAATTATCATTCTCATTCAGGCGTACGTCAAAAAATCCTATGATTGAATTGTTTGTGATTCTCATAGGAAGGCTTTGTTTTTCATTTTCATTATTCAGAGTATATGAAATATTGATTTCTATATCTGTAATGGTTGCATTATTAATTATAAAAGAAACGGACTTGTCATCCAGAAAAATATTCCAATCGGGTATTATACTGTAACTCATGTTTGCTGTGAAGTTTATACTGTCTTTAAGGTAATTTCCTGCCCACATAGTATAATCTGAATTATTTGCATAGGCAAGAAGGAAAAATATTTCTACATCTTCATACTGGGTTATATTTTCAGTAAAGCTCCTGATGTTGTTTGAATTTATTTGTGATTGTGAGGACATGGCTGATATCATGTATTCATATTCCCGTGCAATATTGTCAACTCGATAGTTCATATCAGAAGCTTCTGTATGCCGCATTTCTTCAAAAACACTGTAAATATTCATAATATTTGCCAGTGTTATTATTCCAAGCAGCAGAATAATGCCTGCTATTAAAAACATCTGTCCTTTCATTGCTCCCACCCTGAAATGCATATGCGCTTAAAGAAATACCTTTCCTGATAGCCTGCAATATAATACTTTACTCTGTAGACATCTAAAAACTGGGGCAGGTTGGCTGTATCACAATTGTCTGAAACTTCTATAGTTATGGTATCTGGAACCATCTGAATAATTCTAGCTTCAACAAGGCTTTCATTATTGTTTTCCATAAATTTTCTCAGTTCATCATTGTAATACATATACTCGGCTGAATTAATTATGGATTTCTTTATAACATTTTTTCCAAAGTCCGGCCTGAAAGATGGAGCATTAAATACAAATGTAATTATCAGAAACACAATTGATAGTGTTATCATTAATTCTATAGTATAGAGATATGCCTTTACCATGTTTGTATCACCACATATCCTCTTTCCCACGCACCTGTGCTGTTCTGGACCATATAGAATTTCCTGAGGGATATTATATCTCCTTCTTTTGGCAGAGTATCGCCAAAGTCGAGTATTTTCGTATTATTGAAATATAAATCCATATGAAAGCGGTCTGCACCGATATAATTTTTCAATGTAGTGTAATTATTGATATTTTGAACAGACTTGTATGTTATTGCTTCGGATGTCCATGGTAGTGTAAATGTTTCTGTTATGTTATTTTTATATCCTAATATAGAAACGGGGGAAAATGTTATGTTGCTCTGCGTAATTCGCACAAAAAATCTTTTGACTTCATTCTGATTTATTGCAGTTACAAATAATATTCTGTCGCTGGTATAATTATATGAAATTTGTTCTGTCCCGTTATATATTATAGTAGAATTGATTTTTGATACATCTAATCCCAGACGCGTGAAATTTATTTCAACCAGCTCATTTTCAAAATTGTTTAATATGCTTTCGCCTAACATATGAGACTGGTTATTTATTAAAATAATCCAGAAAGTATAATGATTTGAAACAATGTCCATGTCTTTGAGCTCAAGCATGGACATGGATTGAAGTCGCAGATGGCTTAATTTAACATCTTCCTGTGTCGATTCCAAATAATTTGTAGTAAACAGAAAAATATATCCGATCACAGATAAAAAAATTCCTGTTGCTACTATATAATCCAGCTGGTTTGCCATTAAATCACCTTTCCTATCTTTGCCGTGTTATTGCTGAAAGTTTCTATCCATGTTCTGCCGCCGCTGGTTTTTCCTGACATTGCAATAGACTGTGTTACATTACATGAAGTTACGTTGTTTCCGTTTACAGTAATAGTTCTTCCTGATGTAAAAATATCGTAAGGACCGCCTGCTATTTTTTCAGGCAGATCTATTATTATATAACCTGTTGTAGTGTTGCTGTAGCTTTCATATGAATACAATTCTATAGTATTTTTTACAGATTTGCAGACAGCTCTCGCTTCATTTTCCTCTGCAAATTTCCCGTATTCGTTTTTTAAATGGCCTATAACAGCGAACACTGAAAATATCATTACGATTCCAAGAGCTATTGCAACTGTCTGGTTTATCATGGGAAATGTCATTTCAGGACCTCTAATTTTTTATTTCCTGCATTTTTCAGCAGCATGTGCTTTTGACCTTTGCCCCACTGTGTAGTATTTAAAATATCTATGCTAGGATGCCATAATCTTATCAACAAACTATTCGTGTTTTGTTTTGGCTCGTTTATGCCGTTTTCAAGTATTTCTCCAGTATTTCTTGTTTTCAAATCAACCAATGGATTATCTGCCAGTGTATGGGCTATAAAAAATCTTGAAGACTCTTTCTGTGTCATTTGCATAGTTATGGTATTATTAATAATGACTCTCAATAAGGATTGGGACTCTGGTATAAGTATAAGACTGCTATTTGCCGACCACATAAGATAGTTCCCGGTAGTTGACATGCCGGTTGTATAATTGTTTCCGTTAATATATATTGTCCCTGATTTTTGGAATCCTATTTTTAATGTTACTCTGTGTGCACATACAACAGGAATCATCAATATAAAAACTGCAATAATTATCGCGAGTTTATTCAATATTTCTCACCTCCATCTCGATAAAATCACGACCAGCTCCCAATGTAAACAATGCTTCGTATCTGAATGTGGAATTCATAACAACACGTATGCTTGCAGATGATATTGCATTACCATAAACTGTCAGCTCTGTATAGCCGTTGCCATAATCAGCTTCATTATCTATGTATATTCCTGATTCAGGAACAACACTGATGTCATTTTTTTTATTTCGTATCATTGTAATTATATTGCTTGTATTTAGTGACTGATAAAAACTGGAATTTCCTGTTTTCCTGACTGAAAACAGCACAGCCTCATTTTCAAGCACAATATCAGTTGCACCGTCATTGTCAATATCAGATTCATACGCTGAGACATAAGGCCCTGTTGAAATTATTATATCTCCCTGCTTGATTCGTGTTCCAGGCTCGTAGATTTTAATTTCCGGGTCTAGCCTTAACTTGAACACATCCTCCTTTCCAGATACAATAAACTCGTCATTAGTTTCTATTTTTACAGTTCTTTTTGCGCCAACAGTTTCCTGCTTCAATTCTGATAAAATATTTGACAATCTTGACATAGTTTCTTTTGACATAGCAATATCTGTACTGCCTTTTCCCTGATCAATCATTGGTGTAGCTAAATTTACAACTATTATAGTTGCAAGCGCTACAATTGCTATGGAAATAACCGCACCCCATAATGACACACAATCACCTGATTTCAGCTGTTATTGTATTATTTTCTATTTTCTCCAGCACAAGTATAAAACTACCTCCTCTGCGACTTTCACCATTTAGGTTAAATTTAAGCGGTAAAATAATTTCTGTTGGGTATTGATCTGTCGTAAATGCATTAAATGCCTGTGTAAGTATCTGGTTATTCTCTATCAGCCCTATTTTTTCTTTTATTTTACTGCAGCCATTTCCTGTAATAGGAATTATAAACTTGTTTCCAGATTGGTACTGTGACAGGTATAACTCTCTGTTTTTTATTTCTATATGTGAAAATTCTTTTCCGGCAAATATTATTCCAAGAACAGACTGGTTCAGGTCTTCTTCGCATATATAATAATGATCTAAGCTATCGGGCGTATAATTTCCACTTGAAGCTGTCCCAAGAGAAGTTTTGATCAGATCTGATGCTTTATTTAAACTGAGTCGTAGCGTAATTTTATGAAGGCATTCAGCTGTAAGATCAATAATAATGTAGCTGTCAGTTGAATTTACATTTTTATAACATGCATCATTTCTAATGCCAGCTCTTAGTATTCTTAAATCACCATAATATTCACATGTTGGATCAAAACTTATTGTACAGTTTCCAAAACTGTTTGTCATGCACGCAAAATCAGCAAAAGTATCATTTTTTAATATATAAACAGAGCCGTTGACACCTTGAATATATTGTCTTTTATACGGATCATAAAACGTTGATGTGATTACTAAAGATTCTGTTCCTCTTGTTCCTATTCTTCTTTCTGCACCGTCGGTAAACTGAATGTTGGGTGGCGGAATTCCTACTTTTTCAAGCGTTGAATTTTTAATATTCGTTGAATTTTTACCGTTATAATGATCAGTGACATTAAAATAGAAATAATTCTGACCTATATCAGAACATGTGAAATCATACTTTGAAACGTTCAGAAGTATTGGCTCAAAACACGCCGTACAGTTTGTAGAATTCTGATAGCTCCATGTTATGTTTGTGTGGGAAAAATATAAAGATGCATTTATGTTGTCATTATCAATGTCGCTCAGATTTATTAGGAAGGTGATCTCATCCTTCCATTCACTGGAATTTCTTGAGATATTGAAGAAGTGTATGTAAGGCGCTGTGTTAAGAATTGTCGTGGTCTTATTGTTTGCAGTTCCATTTTCTTCAGTATCAAATGCTGTCATATAACATGTAACATTATCAAAGTGATTAAAAAATGTGCCGTTTATCTGGGTTCCGTTGTTTGAATTTCGTGTTAAATTCACAGTCCAGTTGTAGTATACTGTTATTGCATCGTTATCGCGGTCAATTACAGTTCCATTAAAGCAGGTGAGTGTACTGGTTTCATATGATGCTTCTGGTGTTATATTAACCCATAAAATTATGGGCCTGGAATTCAGTATTGTTATGTTTGAAGAGTTGACAACAGCACCATAGTCATAGTTGTCCTTTGGTGAATATTCACAGCTTACATTATTGTGTTTTACAAAACCATTTTCAAAAGTTTTAGTAGTTACACTGGAAT
>JAGVVW010000012.1 GCA_018304635.1 Candidatus Aenigmatarchaeota archaeon | reverse complement strand
CTGTTCAATTTATATCAGACCATGCAATTACAATATCACTTGCAATTGGAACTGCAGCAGCATTATTAATGATGGCTTCGTTTTTAAGAGCGGGGTGATGAGGATCAGATGAATTGGGTCTATAAATATCCAAGTTATGATTTGAAATGTAAAATCATATACAAAACAAACCTCAACCATGCTTGGAATGGAAATATAAAGCCTTATATATTCTAGTTGAAATTATATACATATGCGCCGAATAATTGCATTGTTTGCAATTTTACTCATGCTACAGCCTGTGTTTGCTACTATTAATATAGTAACTGAGTCTGATAAATTCACATTACGGGCTGGATCTATAGAAAAGATTGCTCTTCCTGTTTTTAGTGACGTAGATGACACCATTGTTTTAACATTAGATGCGCCATCGTGGGTTGCTTTGAGCGATATACAAATTCCCATAAAGTCTTTTCAAACAGTTAATGTGAATTTGTCTTTATCACCATCTCCTGTTACAACAGAAGGCAGATATAAAATAACACTGATAGCTGATTCTCTTTCAACTGATTCATCATTCAAATGGGACTTTTTTGTAAATGTGATTAAAGAAAGCGGGGTACGCGCTGATAAAATACTTGTAAAAGGTGATTTCCTTTCAGACAGCAATGTAACCATAGAAACATATCTGCATAATTATGCTGATGTTTCTATATCAGATACTGAAATTAATATTAGAATATCCAGCCCAACAAAAGAAGTTCTAAATATCAAAAAATTCATTGAAAAAATAAACCCAGGTGAAACAAAGGTTCTCATTCAAGTCATGCACCTTCCTGAAATAGCAGAATCAGGAACATATTTCATAGATGTGGATTATGCTTTTGACGGTAAATCCCGACACGAATCCCAGCAATTTGTTGTACCTAAGAAGCCTGTCTTTAGACAACGTGTTGATGAATTTTCCATTATTATTGGAACCGGAAAGCATGTTTTCATAATTAATATAGGAAATGTTCCGGGTGAATATACTTATTCGGACGATGTAAACTTGTTTTTCTACGGAGATGAGCCATCTAGAAGAGAAGGCAATAGAGCTGTATGGTCAATGATCATAGGTTCCGGCGAGATGAAAGAAATAAAATATGAAACGAATTATTCTATTCTTCTCCTGATAATAATTTTAGCTGCTATTGTTTTTTGGACTATGTCTCACAAGAAAAAAATATTCTATATAAAAAAATATGTCATAAAAAATACAAAAATAGAGGAAGGCAGTGAGCTTAGAATCGGCATCAGCATTGAAAATACAACCGGGCGTGAATTATCAGACGTTGTTATCCGTGACTTTGTTCCGTCAGCATTTAAAGTTCTTTCTGCCAGCTCGAATGGTACAGTAAAAAAAACCAGCCTTGGAACCCAGATAAAATGGAATCTTGGAAAAATGGCTAAGAATGAACAATTTGTTTTCACATATGATATCAAAGCTTTACTTGGTGTCTCGGGTGTTTTAGCATTGCCACGTGTAATGGCAGAGCACATTACTCATAAAGGAAAAATTGAAATAAAATCAATACCTGCGACAATTGGGGAACTAGAACAGAAAATGAAGGAAGAGTGAGAAAGGCGTTGAAGACATTTGAAAGATAAAAATATTTTAACCGTCATCTACAGGCGATAATATTCAAGTTCACTGAATGGATGGCAATGCCACCGTGTTTTCAGATAAATGTCAATTGGTTTTTTTAATTCGATTATATCAAAATCGATCCCATTATCTTCCATGACCCACTTAAGAAAAAATGCTCTTTTTTCTTTTCCCTTATCCAGCGGTGCCGATATTATATAAATTTCTTAATCCAGATGTCCATGACCTTCCGTATGATATCCATTTTTGATCTTCACCGAATCTGGATACATAAGAACTTCTCTTATCGTGACTTAATTTTCTTGCCATATTCAGAATTTTTTCTGGATTCAGAGGTCTTTTAGTATCTTTTCTTCCTAAATATATTCTCCGCCCCATTGCATTCTCACAATAACCCGACATTCCCGATGCATAAAGTGCATCTAAAAGCTGACACTCCATAAAATCATAGAATCTATTGTGTTTTTCTACACCTATTGCATTCGTCCAATCAAAATTAAACACGAACAATCCATGATCTCCAAGTGCATTGGCGAATTTGAAAAAATTCAAATAATCATTATGACCATAAATTATTCCATTTGCAGAAAATATTATATCATATGTTGAATTTGAGATAAATCTATCCATGTCTGCTTCGACCCAGTTTATACCTTTTCTATAATCAGGCTCTGAAATATTAAGAACATGGTAATCAACATCGTTTCCGAACATTTCAACTATTTCATGAGCAGCATAACCATTTCCACAACCAATTTCAAGAACTCTGCATTTGCCATTCTGCCTCAATTTTTCTTCAACCATGTCCTGATAAGAATTATAAGGATTAGTCACGAATGTTTTGTATTTTTCAAGAGAAGAATCTATAAAGTAACCTTTCCTGCCATTCCTATCAGCTTCCAAAGCTTTAGCTATGTTTGATTCTATTACATCACGATCCTGTTTAAGGATAGTGTCATTGTCTTGTTCTAAGAATTTTTCCAATGCCATGAAAGTAATTTTGTTTGATAGTATTTAAAGTTTTCATATATTTATTACTAATGGAGAGTTAAATCCCCTGACTGAGATTTGAACTCAGAACCTCACGGTTTCTGTCCGTGTTTTTCGAACACGTGCTGATTGTAAAACCCTTATAATTTTCACTAACGGTTTTTCTTTCCGCCAGCGCTTTCTTTTTTCCTCGAAAATTTAAAAGAAAGGGCTGAACTACAGCCGCGCGCTCTACCGATGCTCACACCCTTTTCCATGATGCGTCTTTTGTTCTAAAAGAAAAAGGGCATATTGAGCTATCAGGGGTTTCTATGAAATCTATCTACCCCTGCTCTCGAAAATCTCATGATTTTCAAGATATCGGGGTATTTTTTCTAATAGGTTTATACATTTAATCTATAAAAAGAATGATTTATATAATTCAGTCAATATGGAAAGCTTGTTTGTTAGAATGCTAGGCAATTCGCCAGCATTGAGATTAATAGATTTCTTTATAGGTAGCCCTGACTTTGACTTTTCAATGACAGAAATTAGTAAAGACACGGGCATATCATGGGTTGTTCTGGAAAGAATTATACCTGAATTCTTGAATGCCGGGGTAATCAAGGAAACAAGGCAGGTTGGAAAATCTAAGATGTTTATGTTAAACGAAGAGAATGAAATAAGCAAATACCTGATAGGGATGGACAAAATAATATGCACTAATCACTGGGATAATGCAGAAGTGAAAACAGGAAAGATGATATCGCGAACTTGATAGATTTGAACTTTTAATACCGCGCCCAGACCATAGTTTTGTCCCACACTCAGCTAAAATCCCACACAACAAAAAAGTGGCGGAGTTAACCTTAATTCAACGCCCAAATCCCTGCGTTCAGGAATGTTGCGAAAGTAACCCACAAAATGTAAGGCACAAGAAGCATGGCTGCGTTCTTTGATATAGAATTGAACAACTTAATGGTCAAGACAAAAAATATACAGTACGATTCACTGACTGCATTAAAAATAGGGCGTATGTGTGTTGACCTGAATTTCAGAAAGAAGGGTCTGGGAACATTTCTTATTCGTGTGGCTATGCGCCGATTGCTTGAAATTAACGAAAGGGTAGGATGCAGATTTCTGATTGCTGACATTAAAAGAGGAGCTCAGCCCTTTTACAAATCATTGGGATTTGAAGTACTGAAGGAAAAACATAATGGCCATATCCCTATGTATACGGATATGAAAAAGCAAATAGAGATAATAAATCACCCTATAATTACATTTAAAATATAATAGATGGAATTATATTTAAACCTTGCGAAAAATAGATAATAGATGATAGACAACGTCAGCAAAGAGGAAAAGAAAGTGCTGCTCCAGAAGGCTGTTCATAATCTGCTGAACGATCCAAGACTTAATTCATGGGAAAAAGACTTCTTGGTTAGCATAAACAATCAGCTTCTCATCCGTGATCTTTCAGAAAAGCAGCTAAGCATACTCAACAAGATAAGAGAAAAATGCAAGAATCGTGTTCAATAATGCTACGGACGCTAACTCGTTGTCTTGGGTGTATCGTGAATATACAAACACTTCAATATAAAATCAAATACCATGGACCAAAGCCCATAGTATGCATTTGCTCAAAGAACCAAAGGTTCTTTGGCATGTCAGAAAGCGAGGCTTTTTGAACATTGCATTTCGATAAATTCCTATGTCTAAGTATATAATATTTTAAATGCAAAATAAAAATCCTAAATTACGTGTCTTCAGAGACCAGAAAATGACATCACCATAAGTTAAGCCATTTCACGCTGCCAGAAAGTATATATTTTTATAATTAATAATTCTTTCGCTGCTCTCTATAACAATCGCTGCAATAAACAGGCTTGCCTTCTGTGGGCTTGAATGGAACTTCGCATTCTTTACCGCATTTAGTACAGGTTGCTTTGTGTCTTTGAGGTGGACCAAAACTTCTTCCGCCGCCTCTATTACCAAATCTATTCATAATAGCTTCCTCCTGCAAATACATAAACATAAAGCTTAAAAAGGCAGGTTTTCTTTACATCCATCGGAAAATACAAATTTTACTTTATATAGAAATACTTCTTGATCACCACGAATTCCTCAATTCTTCTGGAAAAGAATTAAGGCTTCTTGGTTCATTTACAAGTGATTGGGAGAATATAATTCATGCGCCATTCATATTGCGTAACTTATGTCGCATAAAATTGAATTTATGTGTCATACAAACTATGCAACTATCCATATGACAACATTCTGCCTAATCCTTCTTCATAAAGTTACTCTTCTCCATTACTTTTTTCAGCTCTCTGATATTATCAACAGTAATCAAATTAGTATTTTTAATTTCAATCAGATCCAGCCTCATGTTTCTCAGTTCCCTGAAAATCCTGCGCAAGTAGGCTTCCATAATTTTACGAATACGGAAAAATATTAAAACACAGTGTGGGAAATATATGGGATTGGATATTTATATGAAATTGTGTTTCATCCATTATACCGTGATTTTTTTTAACCCGTCTTTTGGTTTTTTTGAACATTGTTTTAGATTTTATTAATCCTGTGCATAGAAAAAATAAAACAGCTATACTTAAAATTATAAAAACCAAGACCGTATAATCTTCTGAACTTTCATTCCCGGTCTTTGTTGCTTCTGCCTTACTTATTGTCGTTGTGGTTGTTGTAGCCACACAACCTTGTGTATTTATTCTGCAGTCCAGACATATTAAATTTCCATTATCAAACCCAAAATCCACGCATGTTTTGTTTATTTCACCATCACATTCTTCCCCTCTCTCAGGAATTTCGTTGCCACAAAATGGCTTTATGTCACCGACAATTGCAAATAATGAAAATGAATCCGTTGTTGCATTGTAAAACTCATGGACATTGTCACTTCCTACAAGCTTTGTTTCCAGTTTGTTCCATTTCTCATTTTTGTAGTGTAGCATTCTTATATTTTCCTTATCCCTGCTCCAGTTTTTCTCTACGGCAAACATAATAACTGCATAATTCAGGCTGTCGAGATTCGTGGTATTTATTTCCAGATATTTATAGAGCAAACCTGATAATCTATTAGTTCTATTGATTTTTTCATTCAAAATAATTTTAACCTGCTCAGTTCTTTGATCCACTTCTATACTAATTTCTGTACCTGAATCAAAGCTGATTGTCTTTTCCTGGTTTTTATCTATATATGGTATATGAATTGTATTTGACGGCAATACGGATTTTAAAACAACGCCACCGCCACCGCCGCCTGACTGCACCTGAACTGTGGGTTCTGTATAAGATATGGTGAAAAACCGGATATCTGTTCTGTTTACATTGCCTGCTTTATCCTGACATAAAACAGACCAGTTATATATACCATTGCTCAAAGAACGGGAAAATGAATTTCCACTGGTTTTATTTAAAATGTTATTGTTGTTTATATAAATATAACAGATACCGTAATCTGAAAAATTATATCTGAAATCCACAGAATTGCTTGATGTCCATATTGTATTATTTACAGGAGATGTGAGCATTAACTGCGGTGGTATTCTATCCACTTCAAACGTCATGTTATCAGTTGTATTAATATTTCCCAAGCTGCTGTTGCATAACAGCTGCCATTGATAAATGCTGTCTGTTAAATTTTTTGCTGTAGTGTAAATAATACCTGAACTGATATTGCTGAAGGTTTCATTCAGATTCCAGCCTGTCCAGTTAGCCCATAATTCGCATTTATCAATTCCTGTATCAGTAGTTGAAAAATTAAAAATAATTTCAGTGGTGTTCAGGAAAGAATTATTAGCGGGATTAAATACATGAATTTCAGGTGGATATCTATCGATCAATATTGTTACATTGCCACTTTGATTTGTATTGTTTGCATTGTCCCAGCATGTTAAAAATAAATTATAGTAGCCATCAGAAATATTTATTTCCATGCTTTTATTTGTATTGTTTTCTGCATAGCTGTTGAAGGAAGTTTCGTTTAGTTTCAGCTGGCATGTCAGATTATCATCCAGATTATCTATGGCTGTCCAGTTTACTATAATTTTCTGATTGATATTTGTGTTATTTTGCGGAAAGGTAATGTTTAACCAAGGCGGCTGATTATCTATGTTTATCCACTGTATATCTGTTGAATTTTGATTGCTTAAGATATCAGAGCATATTATTAACCAGTTATGTATTCCCTGAGCTGAATCCACTTGAAAAGAATTGAACTGCGTTGAGTTTGTCTGGTTTAATTCGTTGTTCCAGTACAGCGAGCAGTTCTTCATGTTTTCGTCAGTTGAATTGTAAGTTATATTAAATACAGTAGTATTCAGCCACGTATTATTCAAAGGCGATAATATTTGAATCACGGGCTTTATTTTGTCAGTTGCAATTTCTAATATTAATCTATCTTCACTCACGGTTTCATTGTCAAAAACCTGAAGCCTTATTGTGTAGTTTCCATCTTCACTTACATTATTGCTATTCCAATAGACTGAGAAATTGGTTTCATTGCTACTGTTTATATAATTCCAAGAAATTGGGTCAAATCCCGATCCCCATGACAGTGTAAAGTTTGTAAGATTCAGAGCTGAGACCACTCCTTTCAATATAATTGTTCCGCTTGCATTTCTTTCAGTGCTGTTCAGGAAACCTGTTGGCTGGGTGTGATTCAACATTACAGCTCTGTATGCATTAGAATAGCCATATCCTTGTTCTAATATTGAAATATTCAAATTCTCAGCAGTGTTTCTTAATGCAAACCTTATTTGATCCGGTGTCCAGTCTGAATGCTTCTGTTTTATTAAAGCCACAATTCCTGATATTATCGGCGATGAAAATGAAGTTCCGTTCCCAGTATCATAGGAACCTGTATAACTTGTTGAATTGACATTAACCCCCGGTGCTATTATTTCTGGTTTTATGAATCCATATTGTGTGGGGCCACGGGATGAAAACCCAGCTATATCTGAATTTCCAATGCTCGCACCAACAGACAATGATTTTCCTGCATTTGCAGGTGTGCAGACAGAAGAAAAACTCCCGTTTCCAGTTCCTTTGCATAATGACGAGCCATCGGGTCCGGAATTTCCAGCTGCCAGAACAACTGTAACATTTGCTTCATTAACAGCTTTGTTTACCATATTAGCCCATGAACCATCTGGTCCTTGTGATGCTGTTCCAAGGCTAAGATGAATTATGTCATGAGCGTCAGAATAATTTCCATCCTGATCAGGGTCTATTGCTAAATTCATTGCTGACAATATGTTGGCAATGGAGCAACTGTCTGTGCAAACACGATATGCTATTAAAACAGAATCAGGTGCTATTCCTTTTATAGATCCATTTGCACCTATGATTCCTGCAACCTTTGTTCCATGTCCGGATTCATCCATCGGGTTATTATCATTGTCAATAAAATCATATCCATTTCGGATTTTTGTGCAATTTCCAGTCTGGATATCATTTACGCTACAGCTGCCAAAATCAGGGTGGCTGTAATTGATGCCACTGTCTATCACAGCTATGGTAATGTTTTTTCCGGTTATGTTTAAGTTGTTACTGTCCAATTCTCTCCAGACCTGTGTTGCATTAATACTTTCTGGGTTTTCTGTGCTTTCCAACATTTCTACAATTACATTTCTTTCTATTTTCTGAACATACGGCAATTTTTCCAGTTTTTCCACCATCCATTCAGGCACTTCAGCAGAAACAGCATTGATTGCCTTAATTTCATGCTCAATGGAATACTGATGCGTGAATTTATTCAGAATCCCAGCACGGCTGTCTATAAAATCCTGAAGCTCCTTTTTGTTTGAAATATCATCCAATGTGATTATCAGAGAAACCGAGCTTTGTGCATAGCCTGCAATAGACATAATTACAATTGCCAGCACTATAACAATCCAACGCATATTTGTATTTATGTTTTAAGTATAATAAATCCTAATGAATGAGCATGAAAATATTATTTATGTTGAAAGTGATGTTCTGACTACAGATGATATTAAACGACTCAATTTGCAGAAATTTCTGGAAAATTATGATTTCTGAAACACCACGCCAATGCTCATCTGAAAATATTTCCCATAATCTTCTTCAAGAATTTCCAGACCTAATCTGAAAAAATGAAGCAATTTATTTATTCTCCGTGTGAGTCCGTCATAACCCCACGAGTATGAGCATATCGGGGTAAGCCCATATCGACTTCCAAGTTGTTCAAGTTCATGTTCTGTGTATTCAGTTTCCCAGCCAAAATCCCAGCCATGGTCGAAAGCGATTAATAAATGCTTCTTTAGTGTATAATACAAAGCCCAAAAATTTGGGACGTCTATGATAACATATCTTTCAGCAACCCTTATCTGCTCTCTCATTAACTGATCCAACTTATCATCGAGATAATGTTCAACCAATCCCTGTGAAAATACAATGTCAAATGATTCATCTGGAAAAGGCAGGTGTCTTGCATCTGCTTCGCAAAGCTGCATATCAGGGCTTCTTTCATGGATCAGTCTCAGTGCATTCGGTGCATAATCCAGACCACAGACTTCCATTCCCATAGTTTCATACAGATGAATTATATCTGAACCAGAACCAGTACCAATTTCAAGCACTGTCGGATGGTTATTGCCATCAGCGTACGCAAATCTTTTAACTGTTTCTACGATTTCAGAATGCATGTTATCTGTCCACCGATCTCCATAGCATTTATTCCAGCCATTCCTTGAAAGCTGTTTGACATAATCTAGTTTTGAGCGTGGCAGCATGATCATTATTCATCTCAAACTTTTTAAACTTTTAATTATCATATAGTAGATATGATTTATATAATAAAATCAGAGGAAGAACTTGAAGCAGAGAATAATCAAATGCTTGAATATATTGCTGAACACCCCGGATGCAGAACTATTGATATCATAGAAAGGTATCATGATCCGTTTATTTACTTTTGGGCCATAAGAACAAATGATGCTAAAAGAAAAGCAGAAGTTGATGACAGATTCATAAGGCAAATGAGGCCACCTTTGCTGACACTTGAGCAATCTGTTGAAAAAAAACGAAAATATATTACTTTATTTCCATCATATCATACAGATCTGAAGGCTATGGAAAATTATATAATTTCTAATCCTGATTGTACTGTTCAGGATGTTGGAAACCGTGGTTATGATATTGTACTTAGAATATATTATGGGTTAACAGGTAAAAGTATCAATGAATTAAAACATGAACTCGGTATAAGCGAAGAATATCAGCATAGAAAAGGATTTCAACATCACGGAGAACAAACATCATCTCCGGGAAATTTTAAATTAGATTACATATTATGCGGCTTTTCAGAAGAACAAAGAGTTGAGGCTTATGATTTTATATATCGTATTTTAAATAAGGGAGATATTCATTATAAGCCAGGATCTTGTCTTACTGAGCATACTTTTGACAGGCAAACAGCTGATTTGCTATGGCTTGCTGTAAGAAAAAAATTTATCCGAGGTAATGTAGGAAGGTACGATACTAAGGAAATGTTGTCAGACGCAGAACAGGATCTGGAAACAGGGTCAAAAGAATATTCACTCATATCATATCAGAGATATGTTGATCAGTATGTAACACATAATCTGGATGATATGCTGACATCTTTGGTTCCTGAGAGTGAAATAGAAAGAGTAAGGAAGATGATATGGTATTCTTACCTTTATAGCATGGAATATCCTGTAGCTGTAGCAAGATGTATTGACGGAAAGCAAAAAGTATTTCTAAACGAAGAAACTTATCATACACTGGAAAGCATACTTTATTATCAATTTAGGTGTGGAATGAAACTAACTAAAGCAAAAAATCGAACTGAATGGGATATTAAACCAAAAACAGGGACATTAGTTTCACTTGACATGAAGGAGCAGGATATGTACACTGTCTCCGATATGCTGGACAATGTTCATCCTGATTTCAGAGAAGAGGCTAGAGCTACAATGACATATTTTTATAAATACAGGCTTATACCTTCTGATGTTATTGATAACAGGAGAGTGTTCAACAAACAGGATATGATATTAGCTTTAAGGTCATTTGAATTAAGGTTAACCAAAGGCATGTCATATACCGAAGCTTTAACTATGGCATTGGGAGAATATGGCCTACCAGCTGATAACATAAATGTAAGACCCAGAAAGAAAAATCCCGAAGAAAGAAGATGTGAAATTTTAGAAGCTATAAATACTGGAAACAATACAATTAAGGATATTGCTGAAGTAATAGGAATTGAGTATATGGCAGTACGAAAACATTTGAATGACCTTGAACGCGAAGGAAGGATAGTAAAAAATAAATCAGAAAAAACATACACCTTTTCTATAGTCCGGTGTTGATATCATGAATCTTGCAGCTTTAATCAGCGGCGGCAAAGACAGCCTGTATGCCATGCATCTAGCTCAGAAACAGGGGCATGAAATAAAATACATTGTTTCTGTGCACTCTGAAAATCCAGAATCATATATGTTTCATCATCCGAACCATGAACTGGTCTCAAAACAGGCTGAAATCATGAAGATTCCATTGATAAAATGCAAAACCATGGGCATTAAAGAGCATGAGTTAGAAGATCTCGAAAAATGTCTGTCTAAACTGGATATTGACGGTGTTGTTACAGGTGCTGTTGCAAGTAATTATCAGAAGCAAAGAATAGATAAAATATGTGATAATCTGAATATAGAGAGCATAGCACTACTATGGCAAAAAAACCCGGAGGAACTTCTGATGTCAATGCTCCAGACTGGATTTGAAATTATCATTGTCAATGTTGCAGCTGAAGGCCTGACAAAAGAATGGTTAGGAAGGAAACTGGATTTTGATTGCATCAGGGATTTGAGGAATCTGAATGAAAAACATGGTGTTTCTATGGTTGGCGAAGGCGGTGAATATGAAACCTTTGTTCTGAATGCACCGATGTTCAGGCAATCATTGAAAGTCATATCACAGCAGGTTTTCTGGGATAATAAAACAAGAAGCGGGTGGATGAAGATAGATGTTGAATAACAATTTTCGGTTGCATATTATTCTCTTTTCCCCCAGAGGCCTTTCTTTTTTTACAGATTTTTCAAAAAGAAAAAGGCCTAATGGGCCCGAGGAGATTCGAACTCCTGTCTGAGCCTTTTTCTTAATACGCAATCTTTGATTGCCAACATGTTTTCTTTTGGTAACTTAGCTTTTCTTTTTTAAAAGAAAAGGTAGCCCGAAGGCCCGATCCTACCAAACTAGACTACGAGCCCAACATTCGTTGTGCTGCAGTTCAGTTTGCAGGCAAACCAAACTACGAGCCCAACAGATGAGAATATACGAGAGTGGATTTAAAAGCACTGTTTCTAAATATTCTTTATGGAAAGAATATTCCGCAATGAATTTATTGAAAAAACAGAATCAGGCCAGAAGAGTTTTAACAATACTGAAATTGATTATGCGGACCTTGGTGGTAGGGTATTTCAGGACATAAAAATCAAAGATTCCTGGATATTATTTACATCGAGTGTGTAACAATTTTTGCTGAAACGTCCTTACAGGTATTTTGATACCCGTTCTCCATAATGCACCACCAACTGGTTCATGATTTGCGACCAGTCCC
>JAGVVW010000011.1 GCA_018304635.1 Candidatus Aenigmatarchaeota archaeon | reverse complement strand
GGAACCGGATACTTAATCAGGAAATCAAAACTGAAACATGATGTATCAGGTTTACAATGAAAGCCTCCTGATAGTGTTTTCTAACATCGTGTTTATTTTTGGCAAATCGGAATTTTCAAGCATTAGAGATATTTCTGTACACCCCAGCAGAATTATCTCTGACCCGAATTGTATATATTTTTTTGCAATATGATGTAATGTCTCTTTTTGCTGTTCCTTGTCAATACCTTTGTTAAAATTAAACACAGCTTTGCTGATACTTTCAAGTTCTTCTTTATCCGGATTCGTATAAGATATGCCATCAAATTTATAAAGACCGTGTTCTATTGTAGATGGTGTTGCAAGAATAGTTACAGATTTTATTTGTCTTTCTGATAAAAAATGCAAAATTTCTAATCTCAGGTCTATGATAGGCGTCTGTACTTCTTTCTGCAGTTTGTTATAGAAAAGATGTATTGTATTACATATCATTACAATGAAATCTACACCAAGTCTGTCCAACTCTTTTATGCCATCAAAATAGATATCAAGATCGCTGTTCTTTATTTTATCGAAAATAAGTTCAGGTGCTGGAATACTGTTTATGATTATATGGGGAAACTGGGTGTTTTTTTCAATCAGCTTTCTTTTCTGCAATTGTTTTATTAATTTGAGATAAAATTCTCCTGTTGACTCAGGACCGATGCCACCAAGCATACCAATTCGTGTCATAGCGATTCACCTTTCAATGGCTTAATGATGTTATTCAAAACTAATGACACAGACTTTTTTTTCATCCTTCTTTCCGGAAGATAAATGTATTCTTCTCTCCGGTTGCCTAAAGCTTCTGCTGCTGCATTTCCCATTCGACAAAAATACATACTTGCATCTTTTGGTCCAAGCATAAGCTTTGCTTTGGCTATGTGCAATTCATCATCTATCATAATTCTCTGACCGCCTTTCCTGTCTGTCGGTACATAATGAACTACAGATACTGGGTATCTTGTTCCTAAAGAATATGCAGGTGAAAGGTAATAGTACTCTAAAGGTATTCCCATGATCTGCGCTATTGAATCATACTGCAATTCTTTTTCAGGACCCACCTTTGCTTCAAATCCATTTTCAGCCATGAAGCGCATACATGCAAGCTCATGTAATACATATCTTGTGGGGTCTGAATTATTTCTTTTGTTTTCAGGTACTGTTTCTAATAACTCTTTATGTAAATCGTTACACGTGATTCTAATATTTTCATAGACATCTCTATACATAGAATCATGCATGAAATCAGAGCATAGCATTGTTCTATAGTTTATATCATAAGCTAACGACAATCTATCCAACATTCTTTGAAGTTCTAATGTATATTTTGATACACCTCCCGGATCCATTCCATTCATCATCTGAAATTCATCAGCTATTAATATTGTCAATGGAAGTTCTTTTCCTGTTAAGGCTATTTGTAATATATCTATGGGTGTTCTGTCATAAGGTGGTATGCCTATGAATGATTTTCTATTTTCATCACCTTTTGTTTTGTTTATAAGTAATGAATCATACATTTTCGATCACCTTCGGAAATTTCAGAGCATAAACCTTATTGCGCATATCAGAGAAAGAGTTGTTTTCAATAACAAGTCCTCTGTGTATTAATGATTTTAATGCATATTTCACGGTTCTTGCAGATAATCTGGTTTTTTCACGTATCTGTTTTTGCAGAGCCAGGGACAATTCCCCAAAAAGTCAGAACTAGTTCTGCCATTTTTACTTAGATTAATCTGGGCATCAAAGCCCTGTTCCATTGGTACGGCATCACTATCACATCCTTTTTATTTTTACGCTACGCAAACTATATAAATGCATATGATCGGTGCAAATAAGAACTTTTTTCCCAAGGATTTTTTCTTTTTTTAGTGAATTTACAGAAAAATAAAAAAGGCTTGATGGGCCCGACCGGAATTGAACCGATGATCTTCTCCGCGTGAGGGAGACGTCTTACCACTGGACCACGAGCCCGCTCTATTGAAGTTATTGATATATTTAAATTAATATTAAACATTGAGATTTCTTATAATTAATTGTATGATAGTCAAACTTAGTAGCAAGCATCTGAATCAGCTTGCCCGGATAGACCTGGAATCCAGCCACCAGATGAGTTCCCATCTCAATCTAGATGATTATAAGGAAATGCTAAGGCACAGATTTGAAGAGAAGCATGAAGTATTTTTCGGCTTTAAAGAAAAAAACGAATTGAAAGGCTATATCACTATCAGATTGTTTTTCCCGGGGTATAAGCATTGCGAGATTTACTGGCTTTCTGTTAAAAGCAAATATCATGGCAAAGGCATCGGAACAAAACTGGTGAAATTTGTTGAAACACATGCAAAACAAAGAGGTTTCGGGAAAATTTTTGCATATACAAACAAAGCCATGAAACGAACGAGAAAATTCTACGAAAAATTAGGCTATAAACTGATAAATGAATTTCCCGGATATTACAGCTATCCTGAAAATGATACTGCTGTTCTTTATGGGAAAGATTTATTATGATTTATAGTGAACTGGAAAGAGGGATTGATTTCATTTTGAGCATGATGAAGATTTTCTTTGCCCAATTTTCATTGGAGGCAAAGAAAATTTGTTATGATTTGGGATGTAAAATCATATAAAGGATTTTTCAGACTCTCCATCCAAAAATGGAGGCTGAAAAATCATGCATAAATCAAAAGAAATCTATAAAAGTGGCGAAGTTAAGTCAGAAATAATCTATTTAAGTTTTCCATCTACTGAATTAGGTGATGAAAATGACCATAGTTAAAGAAATAGGAATGCATGAAACCAGTTATGTAATAATATCTAAAGATGAATATGACAGCATGCAGGCGACTATCGAAGTGCTTAGCGATAATGATTTACTGAAACAAATAAACAAAAGTAAGGAAGACATCAAAAAAGGAAAAGTCAGGAAATGGGAAGACTTTGCCAAAGAACTATAAATGCTTTGTTTCGTCTTTATAATTATGTCATACATTTTGTATATCAAAATGTAATACATGCCATTCCTTCAGAAAACTCGCTTTCAAGATTTTAATGTTCAATTCATCAATAAATTAACAGAACCAGTGTGTGATCATATGCGTTATTATTGTACAGAATCACTGAAAGTCAGGAGAAAATTTGGTGAACGTGTTATTGTGGATGAAAGTGGAATTTTTCCAGTTGATAGACCGAGATTTATGCCATGTACTTATTGCGAAAGAAATGATATAGATTATGAAAGACTTTTAGAAGCAGCTAAGCAAATAGACCCATTTTATACAAGCGTGGGTAGGATTAAGAGAGCTATAGACATTCATACTAATGATGATTTGATGGGAAAGGTTCCAATGGTGTGTGGTGCTGCAGTTAGGCATATGGAACTTGACGGGTCTTTTTACATACCGTAAGAATCTTCATATTCTCTATTTCACATATATTTTTTCAATCCCCCTATCAAGTGAGGGGATTGAAAAAAACCTGACTGAAAATGACTTTCAGAGACTCTTTAATATTCATGCCAAGTCGTTAAAATTTTAATCAGGTATCAAACATACTGATTACCATATTGTAGCGTAAACCAAATACGTTGTTAATACAGCAAGGCCAGCTCCTGCAAAAAGCTGGGCTGGAGTGTGTGCTTTTAGTTTCAGTCGAAGCCAGAAAACAAAAATTGTCAGAAGATAAAGAGGCAGAAAAAACGTACCAAAAACGTATGTTATAGCTGTTGTAGGCCCTGCAATGCCTGCAGCATGGGCACTAATTTTCCATTTCAAATTTATAATCTCAATTAAAATTGTCACGAAAGCATATGAAAGAGAAATCGCGAGCATGATCTTATTGCCTGTAAGCCAGAAAATAACTGATGCTGTAATGTAACTTATTACAGCACATGTATATAGAACAGTTCGCTTTTTGCGTTTTGAAACATCAAAATCAACTTTCTTTTTTTTAACTTCGATAATCCATGGAAGCACAGGGAGTATTCCTATAAAAATCAGTCCTGTGATAATGCTAGTATCCATGTTCATTGAGCCCCATCCAATCGGAGAAAACACTGCAAATATCAGTGGAACAATCATACCGATAACAGGTGGCGACAACAGATTTGAAAATGAGCGTATCATAAGTTAATATTTTATTTTTAAGTATTAAAAAATCTTTATATATTACTTCTTCACATTTTAAATTAATGTATAAGCCATATTTTTTATATTCACTAATATTTATTCTGGCAATCAGCTTATTTGCTTCTACGTCCCGTGCTGATTATTTTGATGTGTATACTAATGCTACAGCTACTACAAATATCCGCATTTTTGTAACAGGAACTGTTTACAACAGCACTAATGGAGGTTATGCTAATCAATCTGTAACTGCTGTGTTTAATGGAACAACAAATACAACCAATACCAGTGGTACAGGAACTTTTTCTCTTGGCTTTACAACACCTGCTACAGCAGGTGAATATAATATGTCCATAACTGCTGTTTCTACAACAAAGACAATTTCAGTTTTTATAACGCCGATTACAAGCATTGCCGCTGCATTTCTTAATCCCAAGCCGCCATTTTCAGCCAACTCTTCATTTACATTAAATATTACACTTTATAATGGCTCTGCTTATCTTTCAAACTATGCGCCAAGCCTTAATGTTTATGCTGCAAACGGTGCTTTGCAAAGCTGGACTATTCGGAATATTACAAATGCAGTTACACATAACGGAATAATAACATATAATATTTCTATTCCTGATAGTGCATCAGGAACTTATGTTTTAAGTGCTGACCGCGGTGCCGGAACTGTTATTTTTTCAATTAATTCTGGATATATAATTATTGTAAGTACACTGAGCCTGTCAGGCGAGACAAAATCTGATTTTTATCCGGGAAATAATATAACCATTGTTTCAAAAATCCGAAATACTGGCGGGCTTGCATCCAATGCAACCAATATATCCGGAGTGGTTGTTAAACCGGATGGTTCTACTGACACGCTTTCATTTATTTTTGGAGGCAGTACAGGTGACTATAATGCTTCATACAGAACAAACAGTTCCCTGACAGGAAGTTATGAAATATCTATCAGGGCAAATGTGGGGTCAATGGAATTAGAAGGAAGCACTGTAATCCGGACAGAACAACTGAAAGTTAAACTGGAAACACAACAGGATTTCTTTAAGGAATGGGGGGATTCAGCAGCATTTCAGGCTGGTGGTCCTGCTGGGCTTAATATCATAGTTACAAATTTAAGCGATAGCTCTACTATTCAGGGTGTTATGAATGGTGCTGCTGGCAAAGTTAACTGCAGCAACATAGAGGTGTTGTCAGTTAAAAATGCTGTAAACGGGAGCTCTATCAACATTGACACGGTAACAAACACAACAGGCACATATATGATGACAAGCGTCTGCAGAATTCAGTTTACAGCTCCGTCTGATTCGGGTTACTATAAAATCACTATTAATGTTACAGTCGGCTCGGATCTGAAAGCTACAGGTACAGGATATTTTTCAGCACAAAAATATCTGCTGAAGCCTGAAGCTGTATCATCATTAGGCGGAGAAATGGAATTTATGACTATGCTATATCCAGGTGAAAATGCTACATTCACTATTTCTGCGTATAATCTTTCATCTGGCTCTGTAGTCGCAAGTACATTGATAAAAAATATAACTATTTTGAAAATTATTCCTCTGGAATTTATAACAGGCAGTACAGATATAACTAATATAACATATACTGTAACTTATCCAACTTCAACTGCTGTAGATCCAACAGTGGAAGTTACATTACCTGACAATCAGACAGGTCCGTTCCTGATAAAAATGAGAGCAAATATATCTGGTGAATCTGTGGATGGAGAAGCATTTTACATGGCTAAATATGTAATGGGTTTCCTGTCAAGAGGAAGTATGGTAATGGGTGGTTCTGAAGGAGGCAAGTCAGGTGGTGAAGCTGGTGGTTCATGTTCAGGCACCCAAATATTTAGCGGCAGTGTATTCCAGATAAAAGGCACACAGAGCGCTGCAAGTGGTGTTTCATTTAACAATATCATTTGGGCAAGAAATGAAGATACAGGCCAAGATATTTCATCGTGTTTAACAATGACAAAAAATACATCAGATACAAATGGTCAAATTCAGATGCCTATAGCATTCAGCAGCAGCTGTTCGTTTTCAGGGTTTTATTTTATGATATTTAATGTTACATATCAGGGCAAGACAGATGCTATTCCATCCGGATTCCAGTGCAAAAACTTTAATTTCTGGATAAGCCCTGATAACTGGGAAAAATCTTCCAATGCATCTGTGCAGTTTAATCTTTCTGGTGCAACAAAAATGAATGACAGTACACCTGTTTTAAACGGAACATTATCATTAAGCAGGCTGATGAACTTTAATCCAGGTGCAGGAGGAGAAAAAATTTTATCCCCTATTACTGCAATAAATTCAAATCTTACAAATGGCACTGCATCAATAACAATTTATCCCCAGAACTTTAGCTTGTCTTCATGGCCAACAGGATTTATGGGTTCTGTGTGGCAGCTTTGTGACCTTAGCAATACCTGCGATACATCATGGGGCGGGTTCAGGGTAACTGCATTTGACATGCGCATAGAAAGTGTTAACGGGATGCAGAGATGGCAGATGTGGGGACAGACACTTGGAAATGGTCAAAATGTTAGTATGCTGATTTATGCTGCTACAAATGTCAGCAGAGACAGTGGAAATTATTCTGGCTTGGGTAGTACTACAACAACTACTGGATTCAAAGTTAAATCTGGAAAACCATGGGGTGGAAAGCTTACTGATCTGAATGTGTTATCAGCTGTTCTCGTCAGCGATAACTGGAGTGATGAAAGAGATACGCCGAATTTCTACTGGTGGGGTGAAGCTGGTAAGGAAATATGGAATGTAACAGTTACACTGCCTTCAAGTGCAAAGAAAGGAGAAAATATGCTTTCAGTTGATGTGAATAATTCTAACGGACAGCAAACAACTGATGATGTCTGGTTCCAGATAGGGACATATAATGTCAGGATGCCGGGAGAAGCATGGATTGAAATGCAGGGCTATGATTATTATACGGGTGAAGGAGGAGTTAATGTTAATAATGTATATAGTGAAACAAGATGGGATTTGCTTGCATTAAACACAACTTATGGTGTATGGCCTGCTGCTAATACCATGATTTCTGCGATGGAAAATCTTACGATAAGATATTATGGTGGTTCTCAGCCTGAATCCCGGACCAATGGCATCAGGGTACTGGTTCTGCAAAGCAAAATAGCCGGGAACTGGACAATAGTACTTAATGATACGAGAAGTCAGAGTGGTGGATTTAATAATATAACTGTTCTCAATGTAACAGCTAACTGGAGTAATGTTTATATATGGAGTTTTGAGGACTCAAGGCGCGTCAAAATTATAAATACCAGCTACACTTCCAGTTTCGGCAACTGGGGTGGAGAATACCAGAAAGGCTTTGTATTTTATATGCCTTATGTTGTTTCAACTGCAGGAACATCCCAGCCACTAACAGGTGTAAATGTAAGTGTTAATGGCTTGATACAACAAAATGATAAAGGCGGGTATTCAGGTGATATGGGTGGCATGGGCTTTAAGAATAAGCTGGTTGAAAACACAGATTATACAGTCACACCGGGTGTTACTGACACAAGAGGGATTGCATTTGTAAAATTAAATATAACTACACCGGGAAAACTTATGGTATTCTGGAAGATTTACAATGATCAGATCAATGATGTTGCAAGATTCAGTGATGGCACATCTATAGCAATCCGCTCATTTAGAGCATGGGGAGGAATTGCAAAACAGAAAAAAAATGGTGCAAATTATGTGACTACGCTCAGAAGATATAATAATACAGATAATGCATGGAACTACACAAACAGTGCTAATAAATTCATATTCAACGGGACATTCACTGAAACAGCAGATGCTGACTTTATACAGGATAGTGATGCCAGATCATTCTGGATGATTTATGATCCGAATACAAATGTAACTGTTTTGAATGATGAAATTAACATGAATCAGGGTGCTAATTCATTGACACCACCGTATACTATTGCTTATAGTGTGCTTAATTCAACACTATATCTTCAAAATGTAACATTGGGGGTTAGTGGTCAGACAGGTGTATCTGCATTCAGGTATTCGAATAATACTTTCAGTGACAGTGATTCGGTCTCATTGGCACTTTTCGAATGGTCATTCTGGAGCAACTGGGACAGGGTTAATACTACAAACCAGAGAACAAGAGCAAAGGTATGTGCTTATGGATTTGATAAAGCACAGACACCAAAAGAAGGTGTATCATTTTATGTTGAAGCTGAATCATGCAATAACGGACCCTGCACTTCAAATAATCTGACATTATATGATCCAATAAATGGGTCAGTTGTTTCAAGAACATTTACAGGACCCACTGGCTGTAGTGCAGTAGAGATATCTAATCCTCTTGGATGGTCACAAGGATTTACCCAGTTAAGCGTAAAATTAACTGACCAGAACAATAATACAGAAGAAACATGGATAGGTGGCGTAGATTACTGGAGCAGCTGATGGAAAAATGAGAAGTGGCAAGATTAATAATGGAAACATGGGAAAGAACTAATGAAGAGGTAAATTAAAAACCGGAGGCAGATAAATAAATGAAAAAAATATTAGCAATATTGACAGTAATTATACTTGCGTCAGGATTGAGTTTTGCTGAAGGTGAAGGTTATATTAGTAGTGTAACTGCCAGCGCCAGTGTATCAACTGCTACAACAGGAACAAATTTCCAGATAACGTCTGTACTTACTGCCGGAAGTTCAGAAACCACAGCCAATCAGATACAGCTTATATCAACCGGCTCTAATAATGGCGGTTCTTTTACTGTAAATGATCCTTCTATTGGATATTACAGCAATACAGCTGTTTCAACTTCAGGAACTACAAAAACATTTACAGCAACAGCAGGCATTGCTGATACATATACATATTATATTACAGCTACATACTCAGGCGGTTCCAAATCTTCAACAAGCCAGGTTATAGAATTTATTAATCCAGCTGCACTTACAATAAGCGGAACACCAAGCAGTGCCGGCTCAAAAAGCTCTGGCCAGAGCTATACATTAAGCATAAGCATACAAAATCCAACATCCAGCAATGTTGTCACAGCTTATTCATTGTCATGCCCTTCTGGCACTACATGCACAGGTGATCCAACTTCAAGCACAGGAACAACTATTACAGCAGGCACGTCCAAATCCCTGCAATGGACAGTTACTATAGACAGTGATTTTTCAGGAACTAAAAATGTTGTTTTTACACTCGGTGATAATACAGATGCATTTACATCTTCTATATCCGGCACTGCTACAACAACCACCACTGCCAGTAGCCCTGGAGGTGATAGTAGCGGTGGTGGAACAACAATCACATCTGGGGCTGCTGCTATTGCTGAACAGATAACACTTATTTTTGGAACGAATGGAAAATTAACTGCTAACATAGAAGCAAAATATGATATTGACAAAACCATGAGTGTTTCATATATTTCGTTTACGTCAAATGAAGACCTGTTAAATCCTAAAATCAATATTGCAAAATTAGTTTCCAGACCTGAAAATACACCTGCACCTTCTATTGGCAGTGTTCATGAATATATAGAGATAACACCCACCAATATTCAGAATTCCCAGATATCAAAAGCTATTCTGAAATTCAAGGTACCTATATCAAAAGTTTCTGATACTTCAAAAGTAGCACTATACCGCTATCATGACAGTATATGGCAAAAATTAACAACACGTTACACAAACACTATGGGTGATGATGCTATATTTGAATCTGATGTTCCTGGATTCTCTACTTTTGCTGTGGTTATAGAATCAGCAGTTGAAACTACTACATCAACAACTTTATCTGTTGCTGATGCAACAACTACTACAACTACAATTGCTTCAAAATTACCAACAATACTACCAGTATCAGGTGAAACTGATATAACCAACATATACATTCTCCTGATAATTCTGATCGTTGTAGGTGTTAGTGGATTCCTATATTATGAATATACTATAAAAAAGCATCCTTCTGAAAAAATCATTGAAAAGAAAATCAAAGAAATAAAAAAGAAGGTCGGGAAGAAGTAGCGTGAACAAGGCTTGCGGGAAATAGCTGACATTGCCAAATGGATTATGCTGTTGCCTTATCCAAGCGATTCCTTTCATTTTAAGCATGATTCACTGTATACCCAATTTTCTTTGCCTCTAATGAAATTTGGGCAAAGAAAACCTTTTATTTTTATCTGTGCATTAGATTATCGGTAAAAATGTCAGGAAGGTGGGTAGAAGGTATTCTTACTTGTTCTGCAATAAAATATTCCTGTGCAGGTAGGCTTGTCTATGTTCCTACTTATGATGGAAATCTGAAATCATTTGTGCTATACGAAAAACTTTATTATGCAAATCGAAGATCTGCCAGATAAGGGAAAACCTTAAGGAACTTCAAACATGCTGTCTAGTATAATGGCGACCGAAGGTCGCCAAAAGATGGAAGAGGTTACCTTAAGAGGAAACCTTGATAAATTTCATAGAGGTGTCTTCCAGATGCACATTGTAAAACTTGATAATGTTTCGAAAACTTATAATATGGGTGAAATAAAGGTAGATGCACTGCAAGACGTCAACTTGACTATTGATAAAGGTGAGTTTGTTTCAATTGTTGGTCCATCTGGCTGTGGTAAATCAACACTGCTTGATATGATAGGCTGCCTTAACCGACCAACCAATGGTAATGTTCATATTGAAGGCAAAAATACTTCTGACATGGATGATAATGAACTGGCTAAAATTCGTGGCATGAAAATAGGGTTTATATTCCAGACATTTAATTTAATTGAGCGTTTAACAGCTGTTGAAAACGTCATGCTACCAATGATATTTGCACATCATGATGGCAATAGAATAGAAAGAGCTTCTGAATTACTAGAACTGGTTGGACTGATGAACAGAGAGCATCATAGACCGAGCCAATTGTCAGGCGGCCAAAGACAGCGTGTTGCAATTGCCCGTGCATTAGTTAATAATCCAGCAGTTATTATAGCTGATGAGCCTACAGGAAATCTGGATACAAAGTCGGGAAAAGAGGTTTTTGAATTGCTTCAGAACTTAAATAAAAAGCAAGGAAGAACATTAATACTTGTAACACACGATATTAAATTAGCAGGCTCAGGTAAACGAGTTGTTCAGATGCTTGATGGAAAAATTGTACGTGACAGTGGAAAGAGGAAAAATAAAAAACTTTATAAGTGAATCATATAATATCAGTGTGAGTATTAAAATATAAGAATGTGATGGGCTTCGGAGATGGAAAATATGAATGGGAGAAAATATTTGCTGATATTTTTTGTGTTTGTTATGGTAATGGCACATGCAGTTATTGCTGAATCTATCGTAACATCAGCTTCATTAAAGCCAACACTTGCAAAATATGATCCATATCCAGCTGAGGCAGGAGATTATGTAAAAATTTTTATAAAAGTTGAAAATGTAGGAAATGCAAAAGCGGAGAATGCTAGTTTTGAACTAATTCCAAGATATCCATTGTATTTTGACGGTTCAGACAAATCATTCAGGGAATATGGCATAATAAACGGGAAAGATGACATAGTTCTGGAATACAAGTTAGGGGTTAATAAAGATGCTGTAAAAGGCGATGCTGAAATGACATTGAGATACAAAACTAGCAGTATTAATTTATGGCTGGAAAAAGATTTCAACATCTCTGTGAACAAAAACCCGACAAATCCAGAGCTTGTTCCGATGTTTGTCAGCCTGACGCCGTCTGCATATCCTGGCAGCGAATCTACACTAAACGTGGATATAGCAAATGTTGCACCAGGAACAGCTTATTATCTCATTGTTGAAGCTGAAACTGAAGCAGCAGAAATATTGAAAAAACAGGTATTTATCGGAACACTTGAGCCGAATGATTTTGACAGTGTGGAATTCCTGTTAAAAATCAAAGAAATATATCCAGGTATTTATCCGGTAAAATTAACCATGAAATACAAAGATAAAGATTATGATGAAAAAATTTCTTATGGGACAGTTGATATAGTAATTATTGACAAGGCGATTGCACTACAATCCCTGAAACAGGAAACGCCTATATGGATATATCTTGTATACATTGTAATTATTTTGTTGATAATTCGCTACTTGATATGGCCATGGATAAAGAAAACGCATAGCTTTGTCAGAAATAGAAAACTTGGGAAATAAGTTTTTATCGGTAGATGTATGTGACATATTTTTGAATATATATCTTTTATTTTTTCATCATTTTTTATTTTCAAAAACAAGATGTAATAATATGCAAATTGGAAATTTGTCAAAAGAGGGAAGATAATAGAAAAAGAAACCAGAGGTGTCTTGTCTATGGAAGAAACAATAAAAATGGCTGCAAATAATCTGCGCCATAGAAAACTCAGGACTACACTGACTTTGTTAGGCATTATCATAGGCATTTCAACAATAGTGGCAACTGTTTCTTTGGGTGATAGCCTGAAGTTTTTTGTAAAAGAACGGCTCGAACAATTAGGGCCCGACAGGATCATAATATCTGCCAGATTTGGGGGTGATAATGGATTTGGTCCTCCAAGTGGAGGCGGCGATCAACTCACAACGCGTGATCTTAACAGAATAAAAAATATTCAAGGAGTTGAAACAGCTATTCCGATAGTTGTAAAAACACTTCCTGTGGAATACAAAAGAGAGACAAAAATAGCAACTATAATGGCTTTTCCAGCTTCTGATACTGAAAAATTTTTTTCAGATGTCCAGAGCTATGAAATTAAAGAAGGTAGATTTGTAAAAGATTCAGAAAAGAATGCGATTGTTGTGGGAAGCGGTTTTGTTGATGGCTATTTTCTGGAAGATCCCAAGCTTCGCTCTAAAATAAGTATTAAAGACAAAACTGTAAAAATCGCAGGTATTTTGAAGCCTCTTGGAAGCCAGAGTGATGATAATTCTATAATGACAAACACGGAAACACTGGGTGATATTACAGGAAATGTAGATGAAATTACTATGATAATGGCTAAATCCAATGGAAATGTCAAAAAAACAGCTGAAAAAATCCAAAAATACCTTGATGATAAATATGGAGAAAATGTTTTTCAGGCTATGACAACTGATCAGGTTATTGAAAGAATTGATGCTGTGTTTGGCTCAATGACTTTGGTTTTGAGCGGAATAGCTGGAATATCTCTTCTGGTTGCTGGCTTTGGAATAATGAATACTATGCTGATGTCTGTCATGGAAAGAACAAAAGAAATAGGAATAATGAAAGCAATCGGTGCTTCGAATAAACAGGTTTTGTCTATATTTTTAACAGAAGCTGCTGTTGTTGGATTGATTGGTGGAATGCTCGGAGCTGCTATGGGTGTCGGATTTTCATTCGGCATGAGCCAATTTTCAAGCAGATTTTTTGGATTTACACTGCCGACAGTTGTGCAGCCGATGCTGATAGGGTTTGCAATAGGATTTGCTGTTGTAATAGGTGTTATTTCAGGACTGTATCCTGCAATGCGCGCTGCCAAACTTGATCCTGTGGAAGCTTTGAGATATGAGTGAGGCTGCCCTTTGCTTTTTTAAAGTTTTAATCAAAATAAAATATTATGAAAATGTCAAGAATATTAGTGGTGGAAGATAATCCGGAGTATTGTTCAGGTGCGTGTGAATTTTTCAAAAAGCAGCCAGATGTTGTGCTAGATATAGCAAATGATCACTGTTTAGCAACCATCATGTTAGAGGAGCATTTGTATGATAGTGCACTGGTTGATTGTTTTTTTCCCAAATTAACCGGGAGTGGTGATATTTCATTAGGCAAAAAAGCTGTTGAAAAAATGGCAGATTTTGATCCCAATGAGAGAAAAATAAAAAAGAGACTGGAAATGCTGTGTTGCACAAATATCAAATAGCTTGAGCTAATTGAATTTCTATGCATGCGTTTCGGCATAAGTTTTCATTCTGTCATAGACCCAAAACTTTCT